>JAWXTP010000060.1:0-16602 GCA_044433415.1 Rikenellaceae bacterium | reverse complement strand
ACAGGCGTGGTGGTTCCCACGGCAAATTTGTAAAAATTCAAAGATGAAGATTTAAAATTTTAAAGCGTTAAAACCCAATTATTAGAAGACCCCTACGAATTGCAAAATTGAAACATCATTTTTTACACTGTAGCTCTTTAAGCTATTCCGCTTATGTTTCTTTTTTGCCTAGCACTACAACAACTCGGAGAGTTGTAAATTAGCTTTTAGCTTATAAGGATTAGCTTGTAGGTGATAGGGATTAGGTACTAGTCAGACTATATAATCTCAAAATGGGTCTGTGACCCTCATTCTGAATTTGATTCAGGATCTCTAGCAAAGATAATAAAGAATTATGCATTAAATAAATTAATGCATTAAGAAATCGCCATTCGGTGATAATTATAAAATATTTAGAAAATAAAAAAAGCTACTAACCCTTTTTTTATGCATCACTCAGGACACTGAGTGAATTGCAAATAATCAAGAATTATGCATTAAACTTTAATGCATTAAGAAATGCCAATCGGTCATTTGACCACACCGTAAGGTGAAAAACTACTAACCCTTCTTTTTTTATGCATACACAGGTTACTAACCTGTATGCAATATTAAATTGTAAACATTTAATCAAACACATCTCAGATTCAGTTACCTATAATCTGAAAATGGGTCAGTGACCCCGCCTGGCCGGCATGAGGCCAAAAAAAAGAAAACTTATATCAATGTCAGAAAACTCCGCCAATAATAAACGTATAGCAAAAAATACGTTAATGTTATACTTCCGTTTGCTCTTTACTATGGGCGTATCACTCTATACATCTCGAGTTATATTAGATGTGTTGGGTGTTGATGACTTTGGCATTTATAATGTCGTTGGTGGAGTTGTAATGTTGTTGTCATTTTTTTCTTCAACACTATCAAGTACTACACAAAGATTTTTGAATGTCGAATTAGGAAAAGGTAGGGCAGACAGAGCTATATTAGTGTTTAGTCAAAGTTTTTGGATGTATTTGGGTTTAGCTATCCTTCTTGTTTTAATAGGTGGTATAATTGGTCCATGGTTTATTGAGCATAAATTAGTCATTCCAGTGGGGCGCGAAACGGCAGCAAGATACGTTTTCTTTTCTTCGTTAGGAGCAGTTTTTCTAAGTATTTTACAGATTCCTTACATAGGGTTGATTATCGCTAAAGAAAGAATGTCTTTTTATGCTTATATGGGTATTTTTGATGTGGCTATGAAGCTCTTGGTTGTATTTTTTATTTCATACAATAATTCTTGTGATAATTTGATTTTATATAGCTTTGCTATATTTTGTGTCCATATGTTGAACGCGATGATATATATGATATTTTGTCGTAGTAATTTTGAAGAATGTAGATTAACAAAGGAATGGGATGGTAATTTAACCACGAATATGTTTCAATTTGCAAGCTTTAACTTTGTGGGAGGATTGCTATGGGCAGGAAATTATCAAGGATTAAATATTATTCTATACCTTTTTTTTGGTCCAGCTGTAAATGCAGCAAGAGCAATAGCAATGCAGGTAAATACTGGTATATCAAATTTTTCTTCCAATATGATGACGGCCGTGTTACCTCAAATCGTAAAATCGTACTCCATAGGAGATAATTCACAAGTTTTGAACCTGGTAAGATATAGTTCAAAATATTCTTTCTTCCTGATGCTGCTACTGTCATTACCGATCTTGTTCAACACTGAGTACATATTAAACCTATGGTTGAGCACTGTTCCTGAATATTCAGTTGTGTTTATACAGCTTATTCTTATTGAAAGTATAGTGATTGTCTTAAAAACACCATTGTCACATATAGCAACAGCAACAGGGAAGGTGAAAAATACTCAAATATATGGACGTATAATAATATTTCTAACAGCTCCTGTAGCATATTTATGTTTAAAGCTACAATTATTGGAGTCGCCTATCTATGTGTTTGTCTTAGCTATCTTAACAAGGATATTTGCTTGGATGTACATACTATATGATGTAAATAAACAAATAAAAATAGAAGACTATTTTAAGGGAGTATTGATTCCGATATTTAATGTTGCACTATTTTCAGTAGGAATAGTTTATATATCAAGTCTATATTTAGATTCAGGATTTGTAAGATTAATCTTGTTATCAATAATTTCAACAAGTAGCGTAGGTATGTCGATTTTCTTATTCGGATTAAGTAAAACAGAGAGAGAATTTTTAAAAACTAAAATAACTTATTATTTTCATAAAAAATGAACAGTAAAATTAATAAAATAATAGGCGTTATTCCTGCAAGATACGAGTCAAGTAGATTCCCAGGAAAGCCTTTAGCGGATATTTGCGGTAAACCTATGATTTGGTGGGTCTATCAGCAATGTAAAAAAGTGACAGAATTAAATGAGATTTATGTTGCTACTGACGATTTGCGTATAAAAGAAGTTTGTGATACTTATAATATGAAGTGTATTATGACTTCTATAAGTCATAATACACATATACATAGAGTACACGAAATAAGCGAACTTATTTCATCAGATTACTATGTAGTAATTTGTGGTGATGAGCCTTTAATTGAGATTGAAAATATCAAATGTATGATTCCACGTGGTATTAGCAATGATTCTTATATTACGTGTACATGCAGGTATTTTACAGAACCGGCGGAAGTGATAGATCCCGCAAATACTAAAGTAGTAACAAATCCTGCAGAAAAATGTGTTTTTCTTAGTAGATCGCCAATACCATTTCCATACAAAACACTAAATTTTAAATACAAAAAACTTGTTGGAGTGGAATGTTATAATAAAAAGGCTTTAGATTATTTTGTAAGCTTACCGAAAGGTTACTTAGAAAGTATTGAGGATGTAACACTTCAGCGTTTTTTGGAAAATGGGATCGCTATTACATGCAAACTAATTGAATCAGATTCATTATCCGTAGATACACCAAAAGACCTAGAGATAGTTCGTGAAAAGATTTCAAACAATAAAATAAAGAATAATGGAAAATAAAGCAAAACTTTTAGATTGCACATTACGAGATGGAGGTTATCTAAATGATTGGAATTTTGGATATGACACCATTATGTATGTATTCAACAACCTTGTGAATGCTCAGATTGATTATATCGAGGTTGGATTTTTGGATGATAGATGCATAAGCGATATGAACAGAACAATACAACCAGATACATGTAGCTACAACAAGCTATTTGAAGGTTGCAACAAAGGGCGTTCAAAAGTCCTTGCGATGATTGATTATGGTACATGTGCTTTAGAAAATATTCAAAACAAAGAAGATAATTTTATTGATACGATTAGGGGTTATTTTTAAAAAACCTAAAATGGTTGAGGCTTGTAAATATGCTCAAGAGTTGATAAAAAAAGGCTATGAAGTTTGTTTGCAAATGGTTTCAATAACCTCATACTCTGATAAGGATTTACTTGATTTAATTGAGATTATAAACGACATAAAGCCGTTTGCAGTAGCGTTAGTAGATACATATGGTCTTTTGCACGATAAACAAATGCTACATTATTTTGAATTGCTAGATTATAACCTTGATAAAGATGTGTTTATTGGTTATCATGGACATAATAATTTCCAATTAGCATATTCAAATTGTGTTAATATGCTTGAGAATAATTCTGACAGAAAACTTATTGTAGATGGGACATGCTACGGTATGGGGAAAAGTGCTGGTAATGCTCCGTTAGAGCTATTAGTTATGTATATCACTAAAAAGTATAATACTTATTATAAAATAGAATATATATTAGAAATTATTGATGTAGTTATTTTGAAGTTAACGGATAAACTGAAGTTTGGATATAATTTAAAGTTTTTTATATCAGCTTCTAATGACTGCCACCCTAGTTATATTGACTATTTGCTTAATAAAAAGACGTTATCTGTAGCTGCGATAAATACAATCGTATCACAAATTGACAATGATTATAAGCTTAATTATAAAAAGGAGCATATAGAAAAAATGTATTTGGACTACCAAGGGAAGTATAAAGACTACAACGAGAATGTAGCCACATTAAAAGAAAATGTAGATGGTAGAGATATTCTAATTTTAGGTCCTGGTGAAACGCTGATTTCCGATAAAGAAAGTATCCTTTCTTTTGTAGAGAAACGCCAACCAATGGTTTTTTCGGTTAATAGTTTAATTGACTTATTTCCTGTTGATTATTTATTTATTAGTAATGCGAAACGATATGGCATGATCTTCTCAAAAATAGAAGAAAAAGATAATATTAATGTTGTTGCTACAAGCAATATCACTTGCTCAGGTAGAGCTTTCGATTATGTTGTTGGGTATGAAAGTGTATTAGACAAACAAGATGTCATTATGGACAACTCTTTGATAATGATATTAAATATGTTTTACAAAATGGGTGTAAATAATGTTACTCTAGCAGGATTTGATGGTTTTTCGGATAGAAAAAGCGGAAATTATTATGATGAATATTATGAATTTCCAGTCGAGTTTAAAACATTGGAGAAGGTGAATTTTGCTATTAAAAATAGAATTTCAGAGTTGAAAAAAGATATAGACATAACTTTCTTAACTAATTCCGTATACATCGAAAATGAATAAATATAAAGTGATTTTGTTCGATTTAGATGGAACAATACTGGACACATCCGTAGGTATTGCAAAAAGTATCAATACGGCATTTCTACAAAATGGCTACAAGGAACTGGACGGAGATGAGATTAAAAACTTTATTGGGCCACCTGTTCAAGACTCATTTTTGAAGTACTTGAACTTGTCAAAAGAAGAAGCGTGGAGACTTGCTACTGATTTTAGAGCTATATATATAAAGGATTATCTTTTTGAAGCAGCATTATATAATGGGTTAATGGAATTATTGATTGCGCTAAAGAGTAAAAATTACAAATTAGCAATTGCAACCTCAAAAAGAGAAGATTATACCAAAACTATTTTAAAACATTTTGATTTATACGATTTGTTTGATGTGATTAAAGGTTCGGACTATGAGGGTAAACTCACTAAATCCGATATTGTGAAATGTGTAATCAATCAATTTCCAAATTACGGTAAAGGTGATTTTGTAATGATAGGTGATACAGAACATGATCGTAACGGCTCAGTAAATAATGAGATAGATTTTATAGGAGTTACTTATGGTTTTGGATTCATGAGTAAGGATGATAATAATCAGGATACGCTATTTGTAAATAATGCGCAAGAATTAGCAGAATTATTTTAATTTCTAGGTATTACATAATTTAATCTACAATGAACAAATTAATCAAGAGTATAGCACGTTTTCTGCGATTGGGATATTATCGATTGATCTTTTATAATCACTTGTCTCAACTATTGTTCACTCTCATAGGAAAACCTTTAGAGAATAAACAAACAATAAAGTCACTTAAAAATATCCATAAGGGTAAGCGTTGTTTTATAATAGGCAACGGACCATCTTTAACATCAGATGATTTAGAGATGTTAGCAAAAAATAATGATATTTCATTTGCTGCAAATAGTATAAATTTGATTTTCCCAAGGACAAGTTGGCGACCTACATATTATTCTGTCATTGACGAGGGACTTCAAAGAACACTAATTGATGTCGCCAGCAATATTCCTGCTAAGTATAAATTTTTCCGTCAGTCATCATACCTTTTTACACGAAATGTAAAAGGAAAGTGTTTGTATCTGAATGCAGATGGTAATCGTAAGCATTTGGAGAATCCTCACTTTTCATATGATTTATCCTCTATAACATACACATTAGCAACAGTTACATACGTATCTATTCAGTTAGCCGTATATATGGGATGTGAAGAGATCTATTTCTTAGGCGTTGATAATAACTATATGCTTGATAAACAAAAAGATGGTACTGTACGTGTTAATAAAGAACTTAAATCGTCTTATTTCAGTGGCATATCAGAAAAAGTCAGCAAAGCTTGTTCAGGTGCAAAATGGGAGATGGATATAGCTTACGAGGCCGCAAAAAGATTTACAGAAGAGCATGGTGTAAAAATCTACAATGCCACTCGTGGCGGTCGATTGGAAACCTTCACTAGTGTAGATTTCGACAAACTGTTTTAATGTATAACAAAATAATCCATGAATGAACCAATTTCATAATAAATTAAACACTTTATACATCGACTTTAGTTGTTGGCGTTATCTGATAATCGGCTTTCTGTTTTTTATACTAGCTCCTGTAATAGGTGTTATTTTTAGCATTGTTCAGATAGTAAGATTAGATAAAGTTCCGAAATATATGTACAGCTCACTATTCTTGATGCTTTCTATATGGATGGGTCTTATTAATTACACTATTGATACATCTATGCTTAGTGATTTAGGAGCATATATTCAGTATTTTGAAGATGTGCCTATTAGTGGAGTTGCTGGGATTTTGTCAATGAGAACTGAGCCATTATATAATATAATAACTTATATTGGCTATTATGTCTGTTTTGGTAACCCCTTATTGTTCTTTTCATTACTATCAGTTGTAATGTATATGTTACTGCTCAAAGGAATGTATTTAATATTTAGGAAAGAGAACTTTGATAAATATGCGATACTTTGTGGCGTAATGACGTTGTGTTTCTTTACTCAGTACTTTGTATTAACTGCTCATTTAGTACGACAGGTATTGGCTGTATCAATAACCATTTATGCTTTGTGTTATAGAGCAGCTAAAGGGAAACATTGCTGGGCTTTGCTCGTGGCAGCACCTTTGATACATACTTCATCTCTTTTTTTTGTACTATTATCTTTAGTGCCTGTGATTTATACACGGTTAAATATATTCAAACTCTCAATCATACTTTTGGGAGTTGCCGTAGTTGTGGTATTTAACACATTTATTGGAGGGTTATTTGGAACCGCAAATTATGCCGTTGATAGGTTTAGTAGTAATGCAACTGATGGTGGGGAATTAGATATGTCGTTAGCAATTATTGTTTTTATTCCTTTCTTTTTTATTTGTATTAAGCAGTTGTGGCAAATGAGAAATATTAAATACAACTCATTATATTCGATTTTATATGTATGCCTGATAACAATGGTGTTTATTTTATCTTTTACGCAAAATCCATTAATACAATATAGATTCTTTTTTATGCTATATGCACTTATACCGCTAATATTACCATTAGCTTCTTATGGTTTCTCTAAGGAGTGGCACATTGCGTATTCGAGTTTGGCGAGTATCTTCTTTTTTGTAAGATTTGTCACAATTCACAATACAAGTGGATTTCATTATGCAGATATTTGGGAGTTGTTGTTGTTGCCCCTGTTTTTTAATTTAATTTAATAAAAATATATGATACCTAAAATAGTTCATTATTGTTGGCTTAGTGGTGACCCTATTCCACAAACACTAAAAGAGTGCATGAAATCTTGGAAAGAAAAACTTCCTGACTATGAGTTTATGTTATGGGATTTGAAACGGTTTGAGCTGGAACAATCTCTTTGGGTCAAGCAAGCTTTTGAAGCAAAAAAATATGCTTTTGCAGCAGATTATATTGATTATTTGCGGTGTATAATTTTGGTGGTTTTTATTTAGATATGGATGTTGAAGTTATCAAAAGTTTTAATCCATTATTATTTGAAAAGTATGCTTTTGCCATTGAAGACTCTAATGGAAGAATAGAGGCGGGGGTATTTGGGGCAGAGAAAGGTTTGGGATATCTAAAGAAATGTCTTGATTATTATAACGACAGACCATTTAAATTAGCTAATGATAGATTTGATGTAAAAGTATTACCTATTATCATGATTGAAACTTTACAACAAAATTATATAAATAAAAAAAGATATAATATTAAATTGTTAGGAAATGATGATACTATAGAACTTTTTCCGCAAGATTATTTCACCGCCAAATCTTATAAAACAGGTAGAATAACTTGCACTATGAACACCTATACTATTCATCATTTTGCTGGAAGTTGGCTTAGCCCATATCGTAAATTTATTAAAATATTTTCTCGTTATATGGGAGATTCAGTAACTAGGAAATTACACCTCGTAAAACAATTATTCCAGAGTAAAATTAATAAATAAACCATGAAAAATCCTAAAATACTGTACTTAGTTAGATGGTTCGGAAATTACAAAGTTCCAGTCTGCGAAGAGTTAGTGAAACTAACGAACAACAATTTTCATATAGCATATTCAAAAGATGCAGTAACGCCCGAAGTTCACGATAATATGCAAAAAAGAGTCGGAAATAATGCTATTGCTTTAGAAGGTGAAAAACATTTAATAATTGGTTCTAAAGATTCCAATATGTCAAATAGTTATATTGATATCCCATACCAGCCTGGCATATTGACTGTTATTGATAAGGTGAATCCAGATATTATAATTAGCGATGGTTTTTTTCAATGGACTGTACCAGCAGTGTTAAAATCCAAAGGCAGAAAGGTATGTATCTTTTATGAACGTACTGCATATGTAGAGCGCAATGCACAATTTTGGAGGACATATTCAAGAAAGCTAATAGGACGATTTGCAGATGGTTTTATAATAAATGGTACTCTTACAAGAAAATATCTCGAAAGTATGGGATTTGGAAAATATCCAATGGTAGAGGGAGCTATGGTTGCAGCAGTTGATGATTTACAGTCGTCTGTTGCTAACTGTGCAGATGCAGAAATTGAAACAATAAAACAGAAATATGAACTTAATAGAGGAGGTTTAACTTATCTATTTGTTGGTCAATTAGTAATTCGTAAGGGAATTAAAGAACTTCTTGTTGCTTGGGAAGAGCATATAAAAAATCATCCTAATGACAATATCCTTGTTATTGGTGATGGAATATTAAGGCAAGAGCTAGAGGAAAGATTTAGTACACTTTCGTCAATACACATTATAGGAAATGTTAATTATAGCGAAATATATAAATACTATGCAACAACAGATGTTTTCATCATGCCTACTCTTGAAGACAACTGGAGCTTAGTAGTTCCTGAGGCGATGGCTTGTGGATTACCTGTAGCAACAACAATATACAATGGATGTTATGTGGAATTAATCAAGGAGGGTGAAAATGGATACGCATTTGACTCACATAATCAAGATTCTATAGTTGATACTTTATCTAAATTTCATTCAGATGATTTGAAAAAGATGGGTGGGATTTCAAAACAGATAGTTAGTAATTATACCCCAAAAACTGCTGCAAAAATAATATATGAATTTTGTGTAGTACTTACAAAATTAAACACAGAGAAATAATATGTTATCAATTATAATTAATGCATATGCATGTTCACCCAATATGGGAAGCGAGCCAGGAATGGCTTGGAATTGGTGCGTAAATCTTGCAAACTATTGTGAGTTGCATATTATAACAGAGGAAGAGTTTCGAGATAAGATTGAAGAGGTTCTACCAACTTTGCCGCAAGGAAAAAATATGCATTTCTATTATAATACTATTTCTGATAGGGTGCGTAAAATGTGTTGGAATCAGGGAGATTGGAGGTTTTATTTACATTACAAGAAATGGCAAAAACATACACTTAAAATTGCTAAAGATATTTGCTTAAAATACCATATAGACGTTATACATCAGCTTAATATGGTTGGCTTTAGAGAGCCAGGTTATTTGTGGAAAATGGAAAATATTCCATTTGTTTGGGGCCCAATTGGAGGCATGAATCTTTTGCCTGTGAAATTCTTACGAGATGCACCATTAAAACAGCGTTTATTTGCTAGAATGAAAAATGTAATAACCGATTATCAGCGTAGGTTTGATCTTAGAATTATTAAAGCAATGAATAAAGCCGATGTTCGCATAGCTGCGACTAAAGGTGCTTTTGACTTTATTGATAGTTATTATAGTCTGCCTGTTGTACTTATTAATGAAACAGGTTGCTCCAACATAAATATAAATAGAATGTATGATATTGACAGTAGTCAATTTAATATTCTATGGGTTGGGCGATTTATAGAGACAAAACAATTGTATCTGGCTATGGATACTTTGAGCCGTGTTGTACATCTGAAAAATATACATTTACATATAGTTGGTCAATCTGTCAACGCATGTACAACTGAGAAATATATTAAATATGCTAAAGATATTGGGATTAGTTCGTGTTGTACATTTTATGGTCAAATAGATAATAGCGAAGTACAAAAGCTGATGCAAAATAGTCAATTGTTCTTTTTTACAAGTATCATGGAGGCTACGTCAACAGTAATTTTAGAGGCGATATCGAATAAATTACCCATATTATGCTTTAATACGTGTGGTTTTGGTCCTATAGTTAATGAACGTATTGGTGCGAAGATCGAACTGACTACTAAACAAAATGCTATTGTAGAATTTGCAAATATAATCGAGTATATGTATAATAATCCTAATGTTTTAGAACAAATGTCTGCAAATTGTTATTCTGTGCAACAGACACTCACGTGGGAAAGTAAAGTAAAAAAAATATTAGAATTATATAATAAAGCAATAGATAATAAATAGTAAATGTTCAGAATTAAAAACTTAAATTTAATAGCTCATAAAAGTGATTTAGTATTACTACCCGAGGGGAAATTGTTGATAAATACAATTAATTCACGATCATATAATACTGCTCAATATGATGAGTTTTATGCAGAGGCTTTATTAAAAGGAGATGTGTTAATTGCGGATGGAATAAGTGTCGCTAAAACATATAATTTCTTTAACAGAAAATCTATTGACAGAGTAGCAGGTGCTGACTTATTTGAAGTCGAGATGGATAAGTTGAATAAAAGAGGAGGTACTTGTTTCTTCTTGGGTAGTAGTGAAGAAACTTTACAACAGATTAAAAAGAAAGGTGCAGAAGTCTATCCGAATATAAAAATAGAGACCTATTCACCGCCATACAAAACTGAATTCTCTGATGAAGAGAATCGTGCAATGATCGACGCTGTTAACAATGCTCACCCCGATCTATTGTGGATTGGTATGACAGCTCCAAAGCAAGAAAAGTGGGCTTATAGGCATCTTAATGAACTCAACATAGATTGTCATATTGGAACAATCGGAGCTGTCTTTGACTTTTTCGCAGGCAATATAAAACGAGCGCCAATCGGATGGCAAAAGTCAGGTTTTGAGTGGCTATATAGATTTACACGAGACCCAAAGAAGTTATGGAAAAGAACATTGCAATGTGTACCTCTGTTTTCGTGGAATGTATTACGTGAAATGTTATCTAAAGAATAATTATCTATGAGAAAAAAACTAAGTCTAACCTATCGTTTTCTACGACTAATAGGAATGAATTACTCTGAGGAGGAATACGGTGATGTTAGTTTATTTAAAGTTTTCGGAAAGTTCTTTGGCAATACATATAGAGCGTTACTATTAAGTATGATGAATTGGGTGATTCTTGAACCAATAAACCCTTTCTTATTGCGTCCAATACTACTTAGAATGATGGGGGCAAAGGTTGGGAAAGGTGTACATATTGGTGCTCAAGTAAAAATAGATATTACACGTGCTCACTTAATAACAGTAGAGGATCATGTACATATTACCTGGCAAACGACACTTCTTTGTCATAAAAAAGAGTTGGAGAACTATATGTTTGGTGATGATTACGCAAAAGTTGGTTATCAAGCAAAGCCTATTCGGCTCTGTAAAGGTTGTTCAACAGGTACTCAGTCTATAATACTGCCAGGAGTAACTATAGGTGAAGGAGCAATAGTAGGTGCAGGTTCGTTAGTAACCAAAGATGTACCAGCATGGACAATAGCAACAGGCAGACCTGCCAAAGTTATAAAACAAATTCCTAAAAGAGAAGAATAGATGAATATTTTAACATTTGATACTGAGGAATGGTTTCACTTACTTGATTGTGATTCAACTAAGGGTGCTGCAGAATGGTCAAATTATGAATGTCGTATTCATCAAAATGTTGACCGTATTTTAAATATCCTTGAAGAGACAGATACTAAAGCAACTTTTTTTATAATTGGTTGGGTTGCAGAGAAATATCCTGAAGTAGTACGTAAAATTGCTGAAAAGTACGAGATAGGTTCGCACACAATGAATCATCAGCTTGTTTGGGAGCAAAATCGTGATGAATTTAAAGAAGATGTAAGCAGTTCTATCAAGATACTAGAAGATGTATCAGGTCAAAAAATTAAATATTTCCGAGCACCAGGATTCTCTATAAGAGAAAGTGAACCGTGGGCTTTTGAAGTTCTTAGTGAATTAGGAATCGAAATAGATTGCTCTGTTTTTCCAGCAGCACATGCGCATGGAGGTATGCCATCTTATAAGCATATAGCACCAGCATGGATAGAAGGAGATGGATTTAAATTAAAAGAATTGCCTATTTCCCCTGTTAAAATAGGAGGTAAACAAATAGTTTATTCAGGCGGTGGCTATTTTAGACTATTTCCTTATAGTGCTATTCGTAAATTTACGAAAGATTCAGATTATGTTATGTCTTACATTCATCCACGTGATCTTGATGCTGGGCAGCCTATGCTTAAAGAACTTTCGCTAGCCCGTAGATTTAAGTCGTATGTTGGACTTAAAGGGGCAGAAAATAAATTACGAAAATGGTTAACTGAATTTGAATTCGTTGATATACATACAGCTAATAATCAGATTAACTGGACTGAGGCTCAAACAATAAAACTATAAATAAAACTAAATATAATGAAAACAGCATTAATCACAGGAATAACTGGTCAAGATGGATCATTCTTGGCAGAATTTTTATTAGAAAAAGGTTATGAGGTTCACGGAATTATCCGTCGTTCATCATCTTTTAACACTGCACGTATTGAACACCTGTACTTAGATGAGTGGATACGTGACATGAAAAATAAAAAACTAGTAAATCTTCATTATGGAGATATGACAGACTCTAGTTCTTTAGTTCGTATAATTCAAGCCGTACAGCCAGACGAGATTTATAATCTTGCTGCACAGTCGCATGTAAAAGTGTCATTCGACGTTCCAGAATACACTGCAGAATGTGATGCTGTAGGTACACTTCGTATGTTAGAGGCTGTACGTATACTAGGTATGGAAAAGAAATGCCGTATCTATCAAGCATCGACTTCTGAACTATATGGTCTTGTACAAGAAGTTCCACAAAAGGAAACTACACCTTTTTACCCTCGTAGTCCATATGGTGTTGCAAAACAGTATGGTTTTTGGATTACTAAAAACTACCGTGAATCATACGATATGTATGCTGTAAATGGTATTCTTTTTAATCATGAATCAGAACGTCGTGGTGAAACTTTCGTAACACGTAAAATCACTTTAGCTGCTGCACGTATCGCGCAAGGTTTTCAAGATAAACTTTACCTTGGCAACATGGATTCTCTTCGTGACTGGGGTTACGCAAAAGATTATGTTCAATGTATGTGGATGATCTTGCAACACGATACACCAGAAGATTTTGTTATCGCAACAGGTGAATATCATACAGTACGTGAATTTACAACTCTAGCATTTAAAGAGGTTGGTATAGAGCTTCGTTGGGAAGGTGAAGGCGTTGATGAAAAAGGTATAGACGTTGCAACAGGTAAAGAACTTGTAGCTGTAGACCCTAAATTTTTCCGCCCTGCTGAAGTTGAACAATTATTAGGAGACCCTACAAAAGCTAAAACTTTACTAGGATGGAACCCTACACAAACTTCATTCCCAGAACTTGTTAAGATTATGGTTGAGCACGATATGAAATTTGTGCGTAAGATTCATATGAAATCTAATATATAATGGAGAAAGAAGCAAAAATTTATATCGCTGGTCATAGAGGAATGGTTGGATCAGCGATATTAAGAAACTTACAAAATAGAGGTTACAGTAATTTTGTAGTACGTACTCATAGCGAACTTGACCTTACATCACAACAACAAGTAAATGAGTTTTTCGCAACAGAGAAACCAGATTACGTATTCTTAGCTGCTGCAAAAGTTGGAGGAATCGTTGCAAATAACACCTACCCTGCACAGTTTTTTTATGAAAATATGATGATAGAAGCAAACGTTCTTCATGCTTCATATATCAATGGAGTAAAAAAACTTATGTACTTAGGAAGTTCATGTATTTACCCTAAGATGGCACCTCAGCCAATGAGTGAAGATGCTTTACTGACAGGTCTTTTAGAACCAACTAATGAAGCATATGCCATAGCAAAGATTGCAGGTATTAAAATGTGCGACTACTATCGTAAGCAATATGGATGTAATTTTGTAAGTGTTATGCCAACAAACCTTTACGGAACTGGTGATAACTATGATTTACAAAACTCTCATGTTCTACCTGCACTTCTTAGAAAATTTCATGAGGCAAAAGAGAATGGGTCAAAAGTAGTGCTTTGGGGCACAGGTTCACCATATAGAGAGTTTCTTCATGCTGATGATATGGCAGATGCTACTATTTTCTGTATGTTGAATTATTCAGATTATGGTCATGTAAATGTAGGCTCTCAGTCAGAATTGACAATAAAAGAACTTGCTGAATTGGTTAAATCGGTAGTTGGTTATGAGGGTGAAATCGAATGGGATACAACAAAACCTGATGGTACACCTCGTAAATTAATGGATTCAACAAAATTATATAACATGGGTTGGAAACCTTCTGTTCTTTTTAAACAAGGAATAGAAAGAACCTATGAAGAATTTAAAGCAACTCTTTAACAATGCAAATAATCCTACTTTCAGGAGGTTCAGGGAAACGCCTATGGCCACTGTCAAATGATATTCGTTCTAAGCAGTTTCTTAAACTGTTGACTGCACCAGATGGTTCATATGAATCTATGGTACAGCGTATAGCTCGTCAGGTATCGGAGTCTTCTATAGAAGCGGAGATTACTATCGCTACAAGTGTTACTCAATATGATTCTATAATTAATCAGCTTGGTGATAATGTTGATGTTGTAACTGAACCTGAGAGACGTGACACCTTCCCTGCAATTGCTCTTTCTGCAAGCTACTTGCTTAAAGAAAAGAAGTGTAGCCTTGATGAAGTGGTTATAGTAATGCCTAGTGATTCTTATGTCGAGGCTGGGTATTTTGAAACTATTGCTAAAATGGCACAGGCTGTAGAATCAAGCGATGTGGATATAGTTTTGATGGGGATTACACCTACAGAACCCTCTACTAAGTTTGGTTATATAGTCCCTAGTCAAGAAAGTGAGGGTTTGACTATTGTTGACCGCTTCACAGAGAAACCTGACGAAAAAACAGCAAAAGAACTAATCGCTCAAGGTGCCGTTTGGAATGGTGGGGTTTTCGCTTTCAAACTAGGATATATAGCACAGATAATAGACAAATATATTCAGGCTGAATCTTTTACAGAAGTTCGTAATAGGTATTCTGAGTTCAAGAAGATAAGTTTTGACTATGAGGTAGTTGAAAAAGCTACCTCTATTGGTCTGGTGCCTTATAGTGGTGCATGGAGCGACCTAGGAACTTGGAACAGTCTTTCAGAAAAGATAAGCAATGCTAAAATTGGTAATGTTATCACTGACGAAAATTGCATAAATACTAATGTAATTAACGAACTAAACACTCCTGTTATCTGCTTAGGTGTAGAGAATCTAATCGTTGCAGCAAGTCCCGATGGTATTTTAGTAAGTACTAAGGAAGCTAGCGTAAATCTTAAAAGCTATGCTGACAACATTAAGGCTCAACCTATGTTTGAAGAACGTCGCTGGGGCAGTTCTCGTATAATAAGCAGTGAAACATCTGAAGATGGTTATAACGCTTTAACAAAGATTTTAAGCATTAATAAAGGTTGTAGTACGGTTTATCAATCTCATGATTGCTGTGATAAAACCTGGACTGTCATAGATGGCGAAGGTGTACTTACCTTAGATGATGAAACAACCCTTGTTAACAGAGGTTATATAGCAAATATAAAATCAGGACAAAAATATGCTGTAGAGGCGCGTTCTGATATGAAAATAATAGAAGTGCAATTAAATATTGTAAATTAAAATGAATCGGGTCGACCTAATGCCGGTCAGGCAGGGTCTCCGACCCATTTTGAGATTATATAGCCCAACCACTAACTACAAACAAACTTATTTAGGAGGTCACTGTATAATACTAACGTATTATAAGGGCGGACACAAGGTCAGCCCCTACAAACCGCTATCATGCTAATTAACATTAGGCTAAAGAGGTGACTACTTGTTGTTCTTGAACATTATTTAGTCGCTTGTCGCACCTACAAGCTACAAGCTAACACCTAGTACCTATTACCTAACACCTATCACCTAATTTCTATCACCTAACCACTAACACACACAAACTATGATAACAACTTTACTTTCTTTTGTAATTAGCTGTACGCTAGTTGCATTTATGCTGCCTCGTGTATTGATATTATCGTTGAGGAAGCGATTGATAGATCCTATAGATCCACGGAAGGTGCATAGCACCACAGCATCGCGCCTGGGAGGGGTTACCTTTTTCCCTGCGGTGTTATTCTCGGTGTGGCTATGTATTTCGTTAACAAATGTGTTGATACCGAACATAGGGCCTACAATAGAGCTAGACATAAGTTTGATATTGGTTACGTTAGCCCTGCTAATGTTATACATGATAGGGATTTATGATGACATAATAGGGACTACATATCGTTCTAAGTTTATGGTG
>JAWXTP010000059.1:0-16863 GCA_044433415.1 Rikenellaceae bacterium | reverse complement strand
TGGTTATAAAGCTAAAAATTTCGTAAAAGCTGGACTAGAAGTCATAATACACATACTTGTAAGTGGCTATGAATCAAAATATAAGTTTAATGTGTTTGATTTTTTGTCATGTAGATAGATCCGAAACAACAAACTTGGCAGAGAAAAATCCTAGTCTTGCCGCAAAACTATTGAGCCGACTACAACAATGGCGTGCGGGAATTGATGCCCAAATGCCACAGATTAACTCTACCTACATAAAACAATAATTTGGGGGACGTTCATGTATATAATTTTGTTATTAGTGACACAAAACTAACAGCACTCTCTCTTTTCTAGACAGCTCATCTAGCATCTTGTAGATGTTGGGTAGATGTTAGATGGGTTGCTAGAAATTACCTAAAATAATCATCATAAAAATAAATATTTATTAAAGTATGAATCATCCGTTAAAATCTAAATTAATTCTATTGTCTTGCACTGCTATATCTGTTAATGCAGTAGCTCAAGGCATTGAACGTCCAAATATTGTATTAATAGTCGCTGACGACATAGGATATGGTGATTTAGGATGTTATGGAGCAACTAAAATCAAGACTCCAAATATAGATAATCTAGCTGCTAATGGTGTGCGTTTTACAAACGCATATTCCGAGGCTTCTACATCTTCTCCGACTCGTTATTCTCTATTGACAGGAGAGTATGCTTGGCGTAAAGGTGTAGGGATATTGGCTGGTGATGCACCACTCAGCATAGATGTAGAAAGAAATACTCTTCCAAAACAGTTAAAGAGCGTAGGTTATAAGAGTGCTATTGTTGGGAAATGGCACCTAGGGTTAGGAAGCGAAGATGAACCTGTTGATTTTAACAAAAAAATAAAGAATGGTATGAAAGCAGTAGGCTTTGATTATTCTTATATTTTCCCAGCAACAAACGATCGTGTACCTACCATATATATTGAGAATGACAAAGTTGTTGGTCTCGACAAAAACGACCCTATTAAAGTGTCATACAACAAGAAAATAGGAAATGAACCTACAGGTAAAGAGAATCCTAATCTGTTAAGATTAAAACATTTCCAAAATCATGATGGCACTATAATTAATGGTGTTGGACGTATAGGTTGGATGACAGGTGGGAATGAAGCTCGTTGGGTAGACGAAGAGATGACAGAGGTCTTTTTAAACAAGGCTGTAGATTTTATAGATGAGAGTTACAAAAAACCTTTCTTTTTATACTATGCAACTCATACTGCTCATGAACCACGTATTGCAAGTGCTAAATTTAGAGGACATAGCGAAATTGGAGTATATGGCGATGTGATTGAAGAGTTTGATTATTGCGTTGGGGAGATAGTAGCTACATTAAAAGAGAAAGGCATATTAGACAATACAATAATAATTGTAACTAGCGATAATGGCCCTATGGTAAAAGAAGGTTACTTAGATGGGGCTGCTGAAAGAATTGAAAATCATGACCCTTTTAATGGATTAAGAGGTACAAAATACTCATTACATGAGGGAGGTTCACGTGTTCCTTTTGTGTTAGCATGGGGAGATAAGATAGATAAATCTTTTCTGCAAGAACAACGTTTCTGTTATATGGATCTGTTAGCAACCTTTGCTGATATTACAAATAGTGATGCTTTATTGGGTTCTTTTCATGACAGTTGCAGTGCAGCAGAGCTTTTTGTGAATAAAGAAGCATCAACATATCGCCCTTATATCGTTACACAAGACAATCCAGGAAATATTACAATTCGTAAAGGGGATTGGAAATTAATTCCTCTTTGTCGCGGATATAAGGAGCAGTTATACAACCTAAAAGACGATCCTCAAGAAACAAACAATCTTATTGAAAATAGCCAATATAGTGATATAGCTAACGAATTAAGAGCTGAGGTAAAAAGATTAAAAAATAGCATTGTTCAATAATAACATTACATCTATAAAATATTTTAAAACCGCTTCATAACTCAATTATTAGAACTTAAACTACTAACCCTTTTTGTGAAAAAATCACAAAAGTATCATAACACATTCATCCATAGGTGATTATTGCATTTTCTATGGCATTTATATAATACAAAAGAAAATTTTAAAATATGAAAAATACGATTTTAACTATTATATTAATTTTAACTATTGGACTTTTGCTCTCTTGTAATAACAGCAGTGAAAAAATTTCGTTAGAGGGCGAATGGAGTTACCGATTGGATAGAGCTGACATAGGAGAAGATGAAAAGTGGCATAATACACAATTCTCTGATTCATTGACTTTCCCAGGTTCATTAAACATCAACGGGATTGGAGATAAGGTTACAAAAGATACTAAGTGGACAGGTTCTCTTTGGAATGATGCTTGGTATACGAGTGATTCTTACGAGAAATATCGTGCTGATGACAACACAAAGATTGTGTTTTGGTTGACACCAGAAAAATATTACGTTGGTACAGCATGGTATCAAAAAACTATTACTATTCCTGAAAACTGGGAAGGAAAATCGGTAGTCTTAAATTTAGAGCGTTGTCATTGGGAGACAACAGTGTGGGTAGGAAGTAAGAAAATCGAAACACAAAATTCTCTAAGTGTACCACATCTGTATGATTTAGGTGATTTAGCAGCAGGATGCCACACTCTTACATTAAGAGTAGATAATAGATTGAAAGATATTGATGTGGGCTCAGATGCGCATAGTATTTCTGACAACACCCAAAGTAACTGGAATGGTGTAGTGGGTCAGATTTATATTGCGCCACGTGCTAAAACGCATATCAACTCTGTTAAAATCTATCCTGACTTTAAAGAAAAGAAAATTTCAGCAGTATTTGACCTAGAATCAGATACTTCATCAGATATTAACGCTAATTTGTCACTAAAAGCAGTAAGTAAAAGTGACAATAAAAATTTAAAAGAACTCAACAAGCCTATTGTCCTTAAAGCAGGTACAAATATCGTAAAGGTTGAATACGATATGAATGAGAGTTTTAAACTGTGGGATGAATTTAACCCTAATCTCTATGAGTTGACTGCATCGCTACATAGTGACAACGGTACAGATATAATAACAGAACAATTTGGGCTTCGTGACATTAAAACTAAAGGTACACAAATCACAATTAACGACAGACCTGTATTTTTTAGAGGTACATTAGAGTGTTGTATCTTCCCAAAAACAGGGTTTCCTCCAACAGATATGGAGCAATGGGAAAGAATAATGAAAATATGTAAAGAACATGGGTTAAATCACATTCGTTTTCATTCATGGTGTCCTCCTAAGGCAGCATTTGAAGTAGCTGACAAGTTGGGTGTTTATTTGTATGTAGAAACTAGCGCGTGGGCTAGTGACATAGGTAGCGGAAAACCTATAGATGAATATATTTATGAGGAGAGTGAGCGTATCATAACTGAGTATGGTAATCATCCATCTTTCATTCTTTTTGCATACGGTAATGAGCCGCATGGAGAGAATCATAAGGAATACCTTCGTAAGTTTGTAAGTTATTGGAAAGACAAAGATAACCGATTCTTATATACTACAGCATCTGGATGGCCTGCTATAGAGGAGAATGACTGGCACTGTCTTCCAGCACCACGACTACAAGGTTGGGCACAGGGACTTAAAAGTGTCATAAATTCACAACATCCAAATACAACCTTCGATTGGACAACTAGGATTTCAAAGGTACAGCCAACTATTGCTCATGAGATTGGACAGTGGTGTGTATATCCTAATTTAGAAGAACGCAAACTGTATGATGGGGTTTTAAAGGCTAAAAATTTTGATATATTTGAAGATAGACTTAGAGATAATGGTTTATTGTCTCATGCACATGATTTTTTAATGGCATCAGGTAAACTTCAAACTTTATGTTATAAAACTGAAATTGAAGCCGCCTTACGTACTGAAGATTTTGGAGGTTTTCAGCTTCTTGACTTACATGATTTTCCAGGTCAGGGAACAGCTCTTGTAGGTGTTTTAGACCCATTTTGGAACTCTAAACCTTATGTAAATGCTCAGGAGTATAGTGAGTTTTGCAATCAGGTAGTTCCGCTAGCTAAGATGGAAAAGTTTGTGTTCAGTTCGTCGGAGATTCTAAATGCCGATATTGATGTGGCAGCATATTGTGAGAAGGATATTGTCAATCCTAATATTACATGGCAAATAGTTGACAAAGATAGCATTGTTGTGTATAGCGGTAAGTTATCTACAGATTTAATAAAAACTGGTGAAAAGTCAACTGTTGGTAGAATATCTCAGAAACTGGAGAGGAGTAAAGCAGATCAACTTCAATTAATAGTGACAGTTAATGACTATACAAACAGATGGAACCTTTGGGTTTATCCTGACACTGAAATTGATGAAGGTGATGTTTTGGTAGCTGACGAAATAAATAGTAGCGTAATAGCCAAACTTAAAAAAGGAGGTTCTGTTCTTCTTACACCTAAGTTTGGAACACTTAAAAACGAGGGGGCTGACTCATGTTCGGTTGGTTTTTCGTCTATATTTTGGAATACACTATGGACGAATGGACAAGCACCTCATACATTAGGGATACTTTGTGATGAAAATGACCCTGCATTGGAGTTGTTCCCGACTCAATATCATAGTGATTATCAATGGTGGGATGCAATGAGTCATTCGAACGTAATTCCACTAAAGAAACTAGGAATAGAGGATGATCCTATAGTTCGTATAATAGACGATTGGTTTACTGCACGTTCTTTTGCAATGATTGTTGAAATGAATGTAGGTGGAGGTAAGTTAATCTTATGTGGAGTCGATTTATTGACCGATCAGGCTAATCGTTTAGAGGCTAGAGAACTTCAAAAATCACTGTTAAATTACATGAATTCAACTCGATTTAATCCTAAGTCAGATGTTGAATTATCTCATATAAAAAAGTTGTTTAAATAAGTTTGGTTTGTTGGTGACTGTCCCATTTCTCGCTTTTGTGCAAAATGGGACTGTTCATGTGTAGACCAGTGATTATCCTTTTTTCTGAGCCTTATATACCGATGGAGACATACCAATAACCTTAGTAAATAGTTTTGAGAAGTAATACGGATCATCAATTCCAACTTTATGACAGATTTGATTAACCTTTAAGTCAGAAAAATCCAAAAGCTGACATGCAGTTTGCATCCGCAGGTGAATCATATAATTTATAGGTGTATGACCTGTTTTATTCTTAAACATTGTAGAGAAGTAGGACTCTGAATAGCCTGCAAACTCACAAATATCCTCTAATGTTATATGCTTTTCCAGATTCTCTTTCATATATAAGATAGTATTATCTATAATATTTAAATCTGTATTAGTGGTTATTTTTACACTTCTATATGTTTCTAAATACTTTATAGATCCAAGGAAATAGTATAGTGCCGATGATGCAAATTCCATATTTTCTTTGCTATAGCCTTTAGAAAGAGCTGTATAGATATCCTCAAATATACGTAATCTCTCCTGGATCCTAGACAAATTGCCAGGAGGTAGGGAGATTGGAGTTTTAAGCATCTGTCCATAAAAATTAGCAAACTCACCTTGAAAATGTAACCAATATATAGTCCATGGGTTTGAATTACTAGCTCCGTATTTGTGAGGAGTATTTGCAGGTAAGACAAAACACTGGTCTGATTCAACATTATAACGATGACCGTTAACTTCATACCATCCATTACCATTTACACAGTAAATTAGCACAAATTGAGATACCCCATGCTCTCTATTTATATCATGGAACGAAGCCGAAGGATAATACCCTATGTCTGTTATATATAGTTTTGAGTTAAATGAACATTTTTCAAATTCTTTAAGAATCAGCTGAGGCACTACAATTGCCCTGCTTCCTTTAAATCCATCTTTCATATATTTTATAGTTTTATAATAGCTTTATAATTTAATACGTATTAAGTATTCTGAGTAATATATTTTAATAATTTACTAACATTAGTTAATAAATCAATACAAAGATATGTAAAAATCTATCTAAATCAAAATTTACACATATAATAAAGGTTTTAATTCAATTATGTCTATTTACATAATGTCTCGAACTTTCAATAACAAAAGGCTGCCTAGTTTTACCAAGACAGCCTTTTGTTATTGAAAGAGACCACAAATGTAGTCAGTTATCGGAAATTCCTAATTGTCATAAACATTGATTAGAAACCAGGATTTTGTTCTATCAACCCACCAGATTGTTGTACATCTGTGTATGGAATTGGGAATAAAAGGTCTCTAGTACTATTAAAAGTACTACCTTTTACACTTGTTTCTATAGAGTTTGTTGTTTCATAAGGGTCTGTGCTCTCCTCTAGGTTGTATTTTACGAAAGAACCGTTTGCACCCATTATACTACAAATCATAGGTTCACCATCATCTGTTTTCCAACGTCTAATATCAAATAGTCGATTATGCTCCCAAGCTAATTCCAAACGTCTTTCTTCACGAATAGCGTCTCTTAAGTCATTACCCGATGCAACTACATCATCAAGACCTACACGAGTTCTTACCATATTAAGATACAAACGTGCCGCAGACTCATCACTTGCTGATTTATGGTAAGCTGATTCAGCTGCCATAAGAAGAACATCTGCATAACGTAAAACGTGATGGTTAAGTTTATTATAACTTACACTATAAGGAGTTGTACGTTCAGCTAAAGGAATGTAGAATTTACGAACTATCCTTGCAGATTTATTCCATTCTGCAGGAATGCTAATGGCACCTCTATCCTCATCACCAACTACAATATCACCATTTTTAGCAATAGTTGCATGTTGTCTAACTGTATCCCCAGCTACGATAAAAGCATTTTCTAAATAGCTTGTAGGTTGTCCCCATGCCCAACCATTATCACCTCTAGCACCAGTGATTACTGGACAAGGATTACCTAGTACAAATTCTTGAGTGTCTGAGGTCTGAATCTCAAATATAGCTTCACTGCTATTGTCGTTAGCACTCCATACGTTATTAAAATCAGCTTCAAGAGCATATCCTCCATTATTTATTACTGACAATGCCATCTCATACGCTTCATCATATTTTTCTTGATATAAATATGCTTTAGTTAACAACGCTTCTATAATACCTTTATTCATACGACCTGTACCGTAACTAACACTATTTTTATATGGAAGAACTTCAGCAGCATCCAACAAATCTTGTTCTATTGAAGCATACACCTCAGAAACTGAAGAGCGAGAGTAAGATAAACTTTCTGACGTACTTAGTCTTTTTAAGACAAGAGGTACACCACCAAAATTCTTAACTAAATCAAAATAGAAGAATGCTCTTAATACTTTTAATTCAGCAATATATTGAGCTTTTAAATCATCTCCGATATTTGCTTCAGAAATACTTTCTATACCAATATTAACCTCAGCGATACCTTTGTAACGTACTTCCCAGAAACTAGAAAGGTACGTATTGTTTGTAACGTCGGTACCACCTTCATAGTGAGTTACAGGCTGAAAATTAACATAACTTGCAGGTTGATATGTGCTACCCATCCAACCATCATCAGTTGCCATATCTGTCATAATCCACCACATGTATATAGGAGTCCATGAACCATTAGCTATATACTTGTATGAACCAACAACAAATTTTTCGCACTCACTCTCATTGTAAAAATAAGAATCTAACGATTCAGAACCTAAAGTCGGGCTCTCTAAAAATTCATCACATGACGTGCTATTAAAAGCAATGCCTAAAATTAGCAAATATTTAAATATCTTTTTCATAATTTTTTTATTTTTTATTCAAGGTATTATGTAAACGCCATGAAAAATATAATAATTCACTATGGGTGAAAATATTATGATATTTTTATGGCTTTTTTCATATACTATATTATTAAAAATTAAAGTCTAAACCAATAAGAAATGTTTTTGTTTGAGGATAAGAATACCAGTCAATTCCTGAAGATAATACACTACTACTACTTGCAGCAACCTCAGGGTCAGCTCCACTATAACCTGTAATAGTTAAAAGATTTTGTGCTGACAAAGAAACACGACACTTTAAATCATCTAATTTATTTATTTTAAAATTATATCCCACTTGCAAATTCTGGATTTTTGCGTAATCACCATCCTCAAGGAAATATGTTGATGGTAATTTAAAGTTGCTGTTTGAATCATTAACAGACAGTCTCGGAATCTCAGCATCTATATTACTCTCACTCCAAGAATTTTCATATAATCCAGCCGTAAAGTTAACGCCTGCATATCCTGTATCTGTTCTCTGTTTTTGAGAATTGAAGATTTTGTTTCCTAAAGCACCAGTAATACTAAGGTTAAAATCAAATTTCTTATATTCTAAGCTCGCATTAAAGCCATAAGTAAATTTAGGTAGTGAACTTCCTGCACGTATTCTATCATTATTATCTATTACACCATCATCGTTAACGTCTGTAAAACGAATATCACCTGGCTGAGCATTAGGTTGAATTAAAGAACCATTCTTGCTATGAGCATCTACCTCTGCTTGGCTCTTAAATATACCATCTGCTTCATACAAATAGAATAAACCTATCTCTTCACCTGGTTCTGTAATGTGTGTTGTTAAGCCTAAAAAGCTACCATTATATTGTGGTACGTTGTCAACTAAGTCCACAGCTATACTTTTAGAGTGAGAAATATTTGCGCTTAAATTGTATTTAAGATCACCTGCGCTACCTCTATAACTTGCAGATAAATCTATACCTGTAGATCTCATACTACCAACATTTACCCACATTAATGCACCTGACGAAGGAAGACCTGTAATAAGTAGATTTGAGGCTTGCATCAACATACCATTAGATTGTTTTCTAAAGAACTCAACCGTAAAATCAAAGTTTCTTCCTATCCCTAAGTCTACACCTACGTTATACTCTTCAACAATTTCCCAGTCTAGATCCAAGCTACCAATAGCAGTTAACAAACTACCTGTTGTAACTTGATTATCTAAAACAACAGCATTAGAAGTAATCTTATCATCAAAAGCACCTGATGGAATGTTTTGGTTACCCACTCTACCCCAACTTAATCTTAATTTAAGTTGTGAAATCAAGTCGTTAGTTTTTAGGAACTTCTCATTCTTTAAAGCCCATGCTGCTGACAAAGAAGGGAAAGAAGCATATTTATTATCGCCAGTAAATTTTGAAGAACCGTCTCTACGGAAAGTAGCTGTCAAATAGTAACGATTGTCATAGTTGTATAGCGCACGACCAAGGATAGACATTAATGCAGAACGAGACTCTATACCTGATGCTTTAGCATTAAGTGTTGCAGCGCTAAGGTATCTTAATGCCTCATTATAACTATTAGGCACAGACTCTTTACTAGCAGATAAAGTACGTCCGTTTGATTCTTCTAGAACAAAACCAACCATAGCTGTAATGTTGTGTTTCTTAAAGCTCTCCATATAGGTAAGCGTATTGTTCCATGTTAAGTCAGTGTAGTGACCTGAGCTAGCATAAACTGTATTCACATCTGATTTCTCTGTACCACCAATATTAAACTCAGGAGAGAAACTATCACTCTCTGAATATAAAATATCATAACCTAATAAAGTTCTAAAAGTTAGAGATTCTATAGGTGTAATATCTAAGAATGTTGTAGATACAAGATTTGTCCAGTTGTCACCACCAAAAGTTCTAGCTTGTGTGGCTACAGGATTCCATGCTGTAGTATATTGCGATTGTGCATATATACTAAATTCATCTAGTCCTTCTTGCTCTTCAGCTGATTTGTACACAGCAGTTGTTGGGTCATAACTCATAGCGCCACTAATAGAGCTAGCATAGTCTTGAGTTGTCGCAATACGAGGAGCAAAGCTCTGACCAAACTTAATGTAATCATTAACTTTGTAGTCCATGTTTAAACGAGCTGTCAATCGTCTCCAATAACCCTGTCCTTTAGTTTGAGCATCTTGACTATAGTAACCAACACTACCACTATAGGTCATCTTTTCTGTACCACCACTGAACGAGAAATTGTAATCATTAGTAGTAGCTAATGTTCTCATACATTCAGACCACCAATCTGTATCTGTTGTATTACCATCAAAAGATACTGGTACTGATAGACCATCGTTTTCGTAACGAGCAGTATTTACTAAAATATACTCTTCAGCAGTAGCTAAGTCAGGTTTCTGCATATATTGCAAACCTTGTCTAATGTTTACATTGAATTTCAATTTAGTGTTATAACTACCTGTTTTAGTAGTAATTAATACTACACCATTTGAACCACGAGTACCATAAATAGATGTTGCAGAGGCATCTTTCAGAATTTCAATACTTTTAATATCAGCTGTATTGATACCATTCATGCTTACTCCTGGTACACCATCTACTACATAAAGAGGAGCAGAACCATTTTGGGTAGTAACACCACGAATAATAACATTTGGTGCAGAACCTGGAGCACCCGATGAATTTAATATCTGTACACCACTTACTTTACCTTGAAGAGCTACCATAGCGTTACCTGTAGATGTTTTTTCAATGTCTTCACTTTTAACTGTAGCGATAGAACTTGTAAGGTCGCTCTTCTTAACACCACCATAACCAACTATCACAATTTCGTCCATTACTTGCGCTTGATCCGCAAGTACTACACTCATTTTGTCAGCTGTAGCAATAATTGAGTTTGTCTGATACGAAAGGTGAGAAACAATCAATTTTGCTCCAACAGCTGCATTTAGATAAAACTGTCCTTGCTGATCTGTTACTGTTCCATAGGTTGTACCATCTACAATAACTGTTGCACCTATAACTGGAGCACCTTTTAAATCGACTACAACTCCCGACAATTTTGATTTTTCTTGATTTATTTCATACGTACTAATCACGTCTCGATGTGATGAATAACTATTATGAAATCCAATTGATAACATTACTGATAAAATCACTTTGGGATTTATCAGTTTAGAAAATAAGATAGACTTTTTCATACATTTAGGATTTAGTTAAGTTCTTTCATTTTATTATTATTTAATATTAAGTTAAAATTATTTGCTAAAATTTTACAGTTTAAATAGGTGTTACAAATAATTATTTGCTTTATGAAACTCTTTTAAAATATTTCATAAATATCACTCTATTAAACCTCTATTTATTACATGAATATTTGTTTGATTTTCACAGTACGAAGTAACGACATTTTGGAAAGTAAAGAAATGTATTATTTTTTAATTTTGATGTAATAAATTGTTATTATTTGCCGTATTTTTGTGTTTTTTGTGCATTTCATGTACAATACACAAACCGCAATAGACAAAATAGTTATTTTACAAAATAATAAAGGAACTGATTGCAGACTGAAGTGATATTGTAATATATGGTAACAAATAAATGGAAATCAATAAAAAATTACGATTTATAGTAAGTGGGATTATTGTGTATTTTTTGACTTTTTAGCAGGCTTCCAATAACAATCTTTTTATTATAAATAAAGGTATAAAATTACGATTAAATAATAATTTTTATATATTTATACATTATATATAGGATATTTTAAATAAAACAGAATAATACATTACAATAATGAAATAAGATATTCTTTTTTCATATAAAAGAAATTAATTTTGCAATCAAAGAATTCAAGTTGCATAAGCTAATTTGCAACTTATTATAAATGAAACTTTTGCACAATATTAATACACGTATAATATAGGAGGTAATGTATTATAAATGTTACATTAATTACATTTTAATAATAAATGCCTTACAAAATGAAACTTTAATAAATCTATAAAATTTAATTTTATGAACAAGAGAAAAACTTATTACCTTTTCCTTATCTCATTAATTTCGGCAATGGGAGGATTGCTGTTTGGTTACGACTGGGTCGTTATCGGAGGAGCCAAACCATTTTATGAACCATTTTTTGGCATACAAAGCCAACCTGCTCTTCAAGGATGGGCAATGAGTAGCGCACTGCTAGGTTGTTTAGCAGGTGCTATACTGTCAGGTAGGGCAAGTGATAAGTATGGACGAAAAAAGATGTTAATTATTGCAGCTTTCTTATTTATATTGTCTGCTGTTGGTACAGGTGCTACAGATAGTTTTGATATGTTTATCCTATACAGAATCCTTGGAGGTTTTGCTATTGGAGTAGCATCAAACTTATCACCTATGTATATAGCTGAGATAGCTCCTGCAAAGATGAGAGGTCGTTTTGTGTCGTTAAATCAATTAACTATTGTTATTGGCATTCTAGCTGCCCAGATTATCAATATGTTAATAGCTGACCCTGTTGCTGATAGTGCAACTCCTGAAATGATACGAGATTCTTGGAACGGACAAATGGGTTGGCGATGGATGTTTTGGATGGAGAATATTCCTGCCCTTATATTTTTTATATTCTCATTTGTAATCCCTGAAAGTCCTAGATGGCTAATGGTGAATGGACAAAAAGATAGAGCTTTTGAAGTTATGTCAAGAATTATGAGTGACGAGCAACTTGAAGAAGAGAAATTAGCTCTTGAAAATAGCTTAAGTAACGAAAATTATGAGAAAAATGCTCTTAAACAGATATTAAGTCCTTCTATGAGACGAGTATTAACTATAGGTATTGTATTGGCTGTTTTTCAACAGTGGTGTGGTATAAATGTAATATTTAACTATGCTCAAGAAATATTCACCGCAGCGGGCTATGGAGTCTCAGATATTTTGCTAAATATTGTTGTTACTGGAGTTACAAACGTTGTTTTTACTGTTCTTGCAATGTTCTTAGTTGATAAAATTGGTCGTCGTCCACTACTTCTTATTGGAGCAGGAGGCTTGGCGTTGATTTATCTACTGATGGGAGCTGCATATTATTTTAGTTTTACAGGTATTGCTTTACTTATCATTGTTGTAGCTGCAATTGGCTGTTATGCTATGTCACTTGCGCCTATTATGTGGGTTGTTATTTCTGAAATTTTCCCAACCGCTGTTAGAGGGGTAGCTATGTCAATCGCTACATTTGCTCTTTGGGTTGCATGCTTCATTTTAACATATACTTTCCCTATTTTAAATCAAACTTTGGGGGCAGCAGGCACATTCTGGATTTATGGAGTAATCTGTGCTTTGGGTTTTGCATTTACGTATAAGTTTGTTCCAGAGACAAAAAATAAATCATTAGAAGAGATTGAAAACGAATTAATAAAATAACTTTTAAATAATTTATATTCTTACATCATTAATTATCACATATTTAACTATTGGAATCATGGAAAATAAATTGGTATTCATCTCGGTGTCACTGCTCTCTACCTGCTGCTTTAAAGCAAATGCAGAGCAAAAACCTAGACCAAATATATTGTGGCTAACCTACGAAGATACATCACCAGAGTATATAGGTTGTTATGGAAACGAAATGGCTAAAACACCAACAATTGACGCTTTAGCTGCCGATGGTGTGTTGTTTTCAAATGCTTTTTCAACAGGAACTGTATCTTCAGCTAGTCGTTTCTGTTTAATTACTGGATGTCATCCTACAAAATACGGTACAGGCAATCACCGCAGTGAATACCGTGTACCAGATTTTCTGCATGGATTCCCAGAGTACCTAAGAGAAGCAGGTTATTACACTTCTAACAACTACAAAACAGACTATAATCACTATGACCACATACAAATGACAAAGGATTCATGGAACGAAAGTAGTGGGAAGGCAACATGGCGTAATAGAAAAGAGGGGCAACCATTTTTTGCTGTATTTAACAGTCCTCATTCTCATCAGTCTCGTACAATGACAAACCCTTGGAGTGTTTACGAAAATCAAGTGCTTAAATATCTTAAACCTGAAAGAAAATTAGCGGAGGATGCAGCGTTTGAAATCCCTCCATATTTCAATGACTCTCAAGAGATGCGCAAAAATATGTCACGTGTCTATAATTCCATTGCGCTCACAGACCACAATTTGAAAATATCCTAGCTGATTTAGAAGAAGATGGATTGAGAGATAGCACAATAATATTTTGTTTTTCTGACCATGGGGAAGGTCTACCAAGGGCTAAAGGTAGCGCCTTAGGTAGTGGTCATCGTGTACCATTTATAATGTGGATTCCTGAGATGTATCGCGACCTTACACCTTGGGGGAGTGGTGTAATAAGTGATGAGTTGGTAAGTTTCGATGATTTCGGGGCAACGGTACTAGCTCTTGCTGGGGTTGAGATACCATCATATGTTGAGGGAGTACCATTTTTGCCAAAGGAAAATCTTGAAGGTCGAGAGAAAAAGAAAAAATATGTCTATGGTAGTTGTGATGCAGTAGACAATAATATCGAACTTGCTCGCACAGTTACTGATGGTAGATATATGTACACAAGAGTGTTTACACCTTATCAACCATTTGTTAGATGGATACCATATTACGACCATGCAGATATTCAGAAACAAATGCGAAAAGAACTAGCAAGCCAAAAGTTAAATGATATTCAAACAGAAATCCTTGAACCACGCGATATAGAATATTTATATGACCTTAAGGAAGATAGATGGGAGACAATAAATCTTGCTAAGTCACAAGAATATAAGCACATTATTAGCAAAATGCGCAAAGCATTAACAAAATACTTAATAGATAATCGCGATGCACACTTTATGTCTGAATATACATTTAATAATTATCACCTAAAAGAGAGTATATATGACCTTCGTATGGATAATAACTTCTATCCTTTCAAGGAGATACTTAAAACTGCAACATTATGTGGAAATGGAGAAAAAGTAATTGAGAAACAGATAAAACAGCTAACAAATAAGAATGATTTCGTTTCTTATTGGGCTGCAATTGGGTTATTTACACAACGAGATAACCTAAAAGGTCACACTAAGCAGATTATTGAAGTGTTGCCTCAACTAAAGTTTTCTCCATCATTAGTATGGGCATCTGCTGCGGTACTTAATATAGAAGAAAGTAGCACTGCTAGAGAATGCTTTGAACAAGTATTAGCTAGCGAAGACGACAAAGTTGCTATAACTGCTATTAACGCTCTTTTAGAGATGAATAACGAACAAGCTAAAAGTTTTATGCAATATTTAGAAGCAATTAAAGAAAAGGGATTAAAACGCCCTGGGGCTGACAGTCAATACATGCTTCTAAAACAAAAAATTGATGGTGTAGAGTTTGTTTACCAAAATTATTGGTAGATATTAGGACTCAAGAGTTAAGAGTTAGGAGTTCTGGATTCTGGTTTTGGGGTTAGGGATTTGGAATAGCACGATAAGCATGAAAGCCTCCCACAACCTTTTCATGCTTGTGCACTCCTAACACTTAATCAATAACTATCTTGTTATATTTTTTCCGACAATGAATTTATTATCCCCATTAATCGCGTTAAATTCTTAACACGATTTTCTAAAGGTGCTAAAATCAAATGCCGAATATACAATATTAGGGTATCGATATAAAAAAACGTCATATTTTTAACAATGACCCCCTATAAATAGATATTTGAAAGATTTATACTTCAATTTTAGAGAAGTTAAGAGATGCGTGTTGTATTTTTAACATATTTAGACCTTAATATAAAACAATTCGTCACACATAGAAACTTAAACTATCAATAAGAAAAATCTATCAAACAGCACAAAACAAACTAACATTTACTAAAAAAAAAACTCAGCTTATGGCACCTGTAGTCAAAGAAACACATATCTCAACTGAGTAAAAGGTACTATTTATTATTAAACAAAAACTTACGGTCAAGTATAATTACAGTAGTAGTATTCAATTATAGTAGACTCTTCACCCTCTTATATTACAATACGCTTATTTAAATATTATAAATTAACAAATTAAATCTTCTTCAATATTAATCTATCGAATTGAACCAAACTATATAGCACATCCTATAATCACACAAAGTATAGAGGAAATTTACAATAAAAAGGCGATTTTTGTTAAGTATTTTACAACAAAAATAAAATAAAAGACAACTCATTTTTTTCATTATTATTATATAAAAACAAAAAAAATACCACTTAAACTTACAGTTTTTTACTTATTGCACTTTCATGGGTCTGTGTCTAAAAAACCACTAATAAAACAACACACACATCTGAAAAAACATGGGTACACTACTTTAAATTGCAATTTTATACCACCACCACTACCATAAAATTAACCACCTAACCATTATGTATTATAAAATACAAACTTTCGTCAAGCGTGATTTTGTAACAATTTGCAATAAATAATTTGCAATATTCTAAATTATATCATATCTTTACGGCGTAATTATGATTTATGTAAGTACGTATTTAAAACAAATTTAACAAAAATAAACACAATCTTACAAACACTAACATTTTTTTTAACTTAAACCACTCTATTATGAGAAACAACTCTACTTTTTCACGAAGGGTATTGCCTCTGGTAGTATGTATTCTTTTATCAGTGCAACAATTAATGGCATCTACAAAGAATGACATGACGAACGTAGCAACAGACTTTCTTCAAGAGCGTTTTGCTCTCTCTGGTAAAATCACTGATCCTAGTGGTGAACCTATCGTAGGCGCAATTGTTATCGTTACAGAAACACAATCTGGAACTTACACTGACGTTGAGGGAAATTACTCTCTTAATGTAAGTCAAGGTCAAGAATTAAGATTTAGCATGATAGGCTACACTTCTCAAACCTACACAGTAACTACAGCTTCTGTTCACAATGTTGTTCTTGAAGAAGACGCATTAACAGTTAACGAAGTAGTTGTTACAGCTCTTGGTCTTAAACGTGATGTGAAAGCTGTAGGTTATGCAGTAACTGAAGTTAGCGGTGATGCTCTTACAGAAACAAGACAAACAAACGTAACTAACGCACTATCAGGTGTTGTGCCTGGTCTACAAATTGCTAAAGGTAGTGGTGCTACAGGTTCTTCTAAAATCACTATCCGTGGT
>JAWXTP010000058.1:0-16995 GCA_044433415.1 Rikenellaceae bacterium | reverse complement strand
AACAAGCTCGTGAAGAAAAGATGAAACAAATGATGCAAAGATTGCAACAACAACAACAATAATAGTTACACATTTACATATATTTGATTTTAATTGTTAGAAAAGCAGTAATACCTCTTAGGTGTTACTGCTTTTCGCTTTTTAAAGGCGGTAGATGTGAGGTGTTAGATAACACAAAAGTCTCTTAATATACAAGTACACTTCAAGGTTTTGAGTTTATTAAATGTTAATCTCAATCCTGATACCTACTTCTTCTTAGTTGTAATTATAGCTTTCGAGCTCTTACCATCCACAAATATCGTCAGTGGTTGGTTGAATTTCACATGGCGTAGGTATGTAGTCTCATTTATTGCACCAAGAGTATTCAGCTGAGAGCTATCAAATACTCCATCTCCAATATGAGCATTCAGTGTAACATACCCCACACCAAAAGAAGTAAGGTTCTGGAAGAAGTGAGTCCCTTGTGAAGGGTCTATTCTGAAATCAGAAAGTCCACTTTCAACTATAACACGAGCTTCGGAAATGTTGCTCCATTTAACAGGTATCCCTAGCCAAGGGTCACTAGAGCCCCATCTACCAGGACCTATGATAACATAGTTTTTGCCCTTCTCACGCATGAAGTTGTTAAGTTGTTCAACCTCTGCAGCTATCTCACGGGTATTTGCAGGGTTGAAAACCTCCTCTTTAACATATATAATATCGCGTATGCCTCTAATATGCCCTAATCCTAGCGCTTGGTTAGCATAAATTATTGGAGATTCTGTATTTACAGCATTCCAATCTATCACGTTATTTTGCATGTCTTCGACTATAGGTCTTATCTGTAGGCAGTTAAATATAGCATTCTCACCGTGAGGTACATCCATGTTTACAGCAAATTCTATCTCCACCTGAGTTTTCATATCGTCACGCCCAATGTCAAGAAGTGTAGATATAATTTCCGCAAGAGGGAAAGAGTCATATTTTAAGATATTTGCAAAAGTTACAAATTTACGGCCCTCTGTATAGCTAGAGTCGCTCATCATATTGTTCTGTCTGTCCCATGTAGAACATACATATTTCATGTTACGATAATCCCCTACATTAAAAGTAGTTAGCTTGGCAAGGTTTATAGCATCGTCAGTGCTGGTCTTAAACTTGTCAGCCCTAAGGTCTAGTGCGTATACAACACGTTGAGTATCACTAAGAGTCATTTCTATAGTTGAAAGTTGCATTACCTTCTTAGGATGCTTAGGTGAGAATCGTAGAGACTGGCCTCCCTCTACAACAAGTTTTCCTAGCCCTAATGCTATGTTTGCTATGCCGTCTTCAGGTTTCTCCTCCTCAATGGGGTAGAAATTTATAGATCTTGCTACACCAGAAATAGTGGGGAAGTAAAGACCTTTTTCTTCACTACCACAAACCTCTTGTAAAATGACACCCATTTTTTCTTCTGATATAACACTAGAGCTAGCAAGAATGTAAGACCTACTAGCAGAGTAATATACCGAGGCGTAAACACTCTTTATAGCTTTGCCTAACATGCGTAGCATCTGGTTTTTATCCTCCACATAAGGTATCATATATGTAGAATAGACCCCAGCAAAAGGTTGAAAATGAGAATCTTCCAGTTTAGATGAAGATCTTACAGCTATAGGAGTCTTCACATGTTTAAGATAGGCCTTAAGGTCAGTAACTAAGTTTTCAGGTAGTCGTGAGCCTATAAATTCTGATAAAATATCACTGTCATCATTCTCCGAATTAATAACATATTGAAGTCCATTATTAGCTATAAACTCATCGAAATAGTCTGTAGCAATAACTACAGTGCGTGGTATAGTGATGCGTACTTGTTCATATTTTTTGAAAAGCCTATGTTGATTTAGCATGCTGTTAAGGTATGCTAAGCCCCTAGCTTTACCACCTAGAGAACCTTCGCCCATACGTGCAAACCACACATACTTATTGTAAGATTTGCTATTAAATTTAGCTATAACACCTTGACCTAAAAGACTTCTGTAGTCATCAATAGCGGATAGGATAAATTCCCTCATCTTCTGAGGGTTTTCGAAGTGTTTGCTTTGTATAGTCTTTAATGTTTTGGCAATAGAGAATAAGCCTCTAGCAAACATCCATTTTGAAAGATGATTGCGTGAGGTGTGGAAAGTTAGAGTCTCCAAATCTATGTCACGGATAAATGCTTGAAGCTCTCTTAAGTTGCTTGCTCTACCTATCTCATCACCAGTTTCTGTATTTGTAAATACGAAATCCCCAAATAGAAATTCTTTATGGATATAAGAAGTCAATTCTAAGATAAGGGTCTTAGAATATTTATGTAGGAATCCTACTTCATATTTTTTTGCTCTTTCTGCTGTCTCTATACGAGAGGACTGTAGTAGATAGGGCATCTGAGGATGTTGCTCCTTTATCATTTTGCAGAGCTCTACACCGCCCTCAGTATATTCTGTACTTGTGGCTTTTCTCTTAAAAGAAATATCTGATATCACGCCTAGGAAGTTGTTTCCGTATTCATTGTATATATTTGTAGCTTCTTCTAGATTACGTGCTAATAGTATCTTAGGTCGCGCTCTACGTCTTAACATTTGCTCACGTTCATTCATAGCCTCCTTTACGAGCTCACATGACTGTTGAAGTAGTAACTTGTAGATTATAGGAAGATAAGTAGAGTAGTACTTTATAGAATCTTCCACAAGAAGTATAGCCTGAATACCAGACTTGGTTACATCCTGCTCAGCATTCATTTTGTCCTCTATTAACTTTATTATGGCAAGTATAAGATCAGTATTTCCCATCCAGCAAAAGACATAGTCTATGCCGCTAAGGTCTTCTTTTTCAAGTTTTATAGATACCTCACGTGAGAAATGCGCTAGTAGAACTATTGGCACGTTGAGATAATCGCTTTTTACTTTCTTAGCAAAAGTAAAAGCATCAATCTCACCTATGTTGAGCATGGTGATTATTAAATCATACTTCTCACCTTTTTCTAATAACGCATAAGCCTCTACAGCAGATGATACACGGCTGAATTTAGGAGGGTGGCTAAGGTTGAGTTCTAGATATTCGTTCATCATCTGAGCCTCTAAACCCCCATCTTCCTCTAAGGCGTAAGCATCAAAGTTGCTGCATAATATTAATACATTGGACACTCTGTTGCTCATTAATGAGCTGTAGTTTGTTCTGTTGTTGTTATTTAAAGTGTTCTCCATAAGGTAGTTGAAATTATTGATTAATTAGCTTGTAGGTGCTAGGCTTTAGGTGCTAGGCTTTAGGTGCTAGGTGCTAGGTTTTAGGTGATAGGTGATAGGGCGACAAGCGACTAAATATTGCTGAGAAGATTTTGTGAATAATTCCCTCGCTTGTCGCCCTATCACCTATCACCTATCACCTATCACCTACAAGCTAATTCTTTTCACTTCCTCAACGTTTTTGATATCTTTGATATGTTTTATTACTTCGTTAAGCTCTTTTGCTGAGTGGAGTGAGAAATTTATTGTGCAGTCCACAATCTCATCTACAGTAGTTGTTGTAAGATTGTCTATAGACAATTTAAGGTCTTCTGTAACAACATTCACAAGGTCGCTAAGTAGGTGATAACGGTCTATAGCCTTGATGTTTACATTCACAAGGTATAGACGAGCACTTTCCTTAAACTCCACATCTACTATGTTGTCCCCTTGTTGAGAAGCTAGTTTCACAGCCTCAGGGCAGTTGCGTTTATGAGTTATCACATCTCCATTCTCTAACTTAAAACCTATAACCTCATCTCCTGGTAGAGGAGAACAGTTTGGACAAAGATTTTGTACATCCCCATTGTCTATTTCTTCGTCTTGATTACGTAAGCTAATAGCAATGTGGCGTTTAGCTTTGTAGGTCTTAGTGTGCTCTAGCCAATCTTTCTTAGGGTTCATAGCAGGGTTTGTGCCAATCTCTACACAGTCCCCCCTTTTAAGTACAGTTTTCATAGCAGCTACGTTGCCGTTTATTCGTGCGTATTGGGCGTGATTGCCAATGCTGCTGTGAATCTCATAAGCAAAATCTATAGCTGTAGCATCTGTAGGTAGAACAACTCCATTACCTTTAGGTGTAAATACCAAAATGTCGTCGTTGTAAAAGTTAGTTATGACGCTTTCCATAAACCCGCCTTCCTTATTGTGCGAGGCCATATCTTTCAGGACATCTTTAAATCTTTCTATCCAGTCGTTTACTCCCGTTGCTTTTTGTAATATACAGCCTTTCTTAGAGTTTAGTATCATCCTTTCCGAGGCTACATGTACTTTTTCCCAAGCTCCATAAGGAGATAATATTTTCAGGTGAAAAGCCTGATAACCATTCTCTTTAGGAGAGTCTATGTAGTTGTGTATACTTGCAGGGAGTTCTTTGTAAAGGTCTGTCAGTGCAGAATATATTTTTAGGCAATCATCTTTTTCACTCACTCTACTTTTCTTGAACATTACAAGTATAGAGTATTTGTGATTTATATGCCTAAAGTCGCTACCTGAGCGTTGCATTTTAGTCCAAATAGTATAGATGGAGCAATATTTTACTGATATGTTAACATCTATGTTATATCTTTGAATATGAGTCTTGAGCTGCGAACACCATTTGTTAAGTGTCGTATCATTCTTAGCTTTAAAGGCTTCCATCTCCTCTTTTATTTCGGCATATTCCTGAGGACATCTATATTGCATACTAAGGTTTTCAAGCTCAGTTTTTACATCATAGAGACCTAGTCTATTTGCTAGAGGAGCATAGAAATAGTCAGTCTCACCAGCTATTTTCATCTGCTTGTCAGGGCGCATACTGTTAAGGGTGCGCATGTTATGAAGCCTGTCGGCAAGTTTTATAAGCAGGGAACGGATATCATAATGTATAGACTCTAGCATCTGCTTGTAGTTATCAAGCTGCTTAGACATCTCATATTGTTCTTTCTTTTCTTTTGTTACAGTACTTACAAGAAAAGCTACATCACTACCAAAGCGTTCGCGTATATCTTCAATAGTGTAATCGGTATCTTCTACCACATCATGTAGGAAAGCTGCAATTATAGGATTCGCCTCTTGCTGGAAATCCTCAGCTATGATGCGAGCAACAGATATAGGATGAGTTATGTACGGTCCTCCCCCCTTGCGAACCTGCGGTTTATGTGCTACATATGCTAACTCAAACGCTTCCTTTATATATTGCATATCTTCTTCACTAAAACTTTTGAAATGTTCTATTTGCCAAAAGCTATCCATCATCTCTCGGACGACCTGTTCTTCAATAATTATCTTTTCCATTGTGTGAGTGTTTTTAAGTTGTGAAGGGGGTGATTCTAGTTCCTTATTAAAATTCAGAATTAAAATTTTGTGAAGTTAATAAAATTATACCTAAAATCCAAATAAAAAATAACGAGAACGAGCGTAAATAATAAAAATAGTTACCTAAAAACATTTAGAATATGCTGTTTTATCTACATCTGCGCTGTAATTTCTAAGTTTCCGAGATATAGTAATTTATGAGATTAAATTTGTTATGGCGAGTTCTAATAATTAGTTTTATTCAATACGGGATTTATATGTTTCCTTAATTATTAACAAAATTCCATAGGTTTTCCTTAGAAGTGGTAGCATCATATCTGTAACCGCCCCATTCAAAAGTTTTAAGTTCTTCTGGATTAGTGATATTGTTGTCTATCATATAACGTACCATTTCGCCACGAGCCATTTTCGTATAAATAACTACTTGTTTTAGTTTATCGCCTTTTGGTTGAAGAAATTGAAAATCTATTATGCGAACGGCTTTCTTGACTTCTTTCCAGTGAAAGGCATTTTGCTCTTCTTTAGAAGCAAGATAGAGTAGAGTACCACCAGCGTTATTAACATCTTCTATAAGTCTCTCTGTTTGAAGGTCACGCCAGTAGCGGTCAACACGTTCATCAGTCCCTGCGAGTCTTACAAAACCTTCCATTCTGTAGGGTTTTATTAAGTCGAGTGGCTTTAGTATACCATAAAGTAGGGATGAGATACGGAGATGTTGTTGTAGGTAATTTTGTTGATTTTCAGTTGGTTGAGTTTCTTTTTTAAAGTGTTTGTATACGACTCCATCATAGCTATCTATAGCAGGTATTGCTTTCTCGTTTACGTCTAGGAAGTTAGTGAATTTGAATTTTAGATCTTGAGCTAGAGGGTAGCTTATTTTGAATATTTGTTGAAGCTCACTAGCGTTGTACTGTAACATTAAAGACACTATATGTTGAGCTTGCTCAAGGAAGTAGGGTTTCGAACACAACTTTTCATTAATAGGTATTACGCTTTTAGCAAGCATAGTCTTAGCAGGAGATATAAGTGCAATCATATTGACAAAGTTTTAAAAAAAACAAAGATAATAAATAAAGAGGACTTCTAAAAATTGTATTTAAGAGATGTCTAAAGGGACTTCTGCAAATTTTATGATTTTTTTCGTTTTAGATTTAATTTTTTATAAAAAGTAGGTTCTAATAATAAAAAGAAATTTCAAGGATGTACCTTGTGATAAATTAGAAGTCTTTTATGGAGGCTTTAGGGAACTTTTAGAGAGTTACCTGTATAATATTCATTAAAAAAATATGATTGAAGATAAAATTATAGAGTTACTTGCGGATACGGAGACGTGCTATAAGGGGTTTCAGCTACTTGTCGAGACCTTTAAGCAACCTATATATTGGCATATTCGACGCCTTATTGTAGTACATGAAGATGCAGAAGATGTTATGCAGGAGTGTTTTATCAAAATTTATAGGTATATTTACACTTTCAAAGGGGAATCGTCACTTAAAACATGGATATATAGGATAGTAACAAATGAGGTCATACGTCATCTTTCGAGGAAAAGGTTAAGTGTGGAGTCGTATAATGAAAAGAGTCGCTTAGTTGAAATTTTTGCTTCAGATGGGGATTTAGATTTTCAATCAGCGCAGACTCAGCTACACATGGCATTGCTTGCCTTGCCCGATAAACAAAGGATAGTGTTTAACTTACGTTATTTTGATGATATGAGTTATGAACAGATATCAGAAATAACAGGTAGTAGCATATTGACCTTGAGGACTAATTATCATTATGCAAGTGAAAAGATAAAAGTATATGTTTTAAATAATATAAAATAGAGATATGAAAGAGTTTGATATTTATAATATAGAGCGCGACATGCCTTATAAGATGCCGAAGAATGATTTCTTTGGTGATTTCTCAGCCAAGCTATATGCTAAGATAGAATCAGATCAGATATTACCCTATGATGTTACGAGTCCTATCATACCTATGTTACCTGAAGAAAGAAATATAGTTGAGCAATCTAAATTTAATAGATTGTTAACGTCTAGGTTTGCACCACTTTATGGAGCTGCGGCTATGGTAACGGTGATAGGCTTAACGGTTTTTAGTGTATCTCAGTTTAGTGTTCAAGATAAAAAAGAAAATATGTTTGCTATAGAGAGAGATATTGTTGAAAGTATGGATGCTTTTTTGTCAACCTTAAGCGATGAAGAGTTTTCTCAATTGCTAGGTGAGAGCTCTAAGCAGCGTGATATTTATGTAAATTTACCTAAATTAAAATAATTATGAGAAGTGTTGTTTTAGTGTTAGTGACTTTTTTAAGTTGCCTTACCCTTAATGCACAACCACAGCGTGGAGGTAATATGGGAGGACAAATTAGACCTGGTGGAGCTGTCGGAGGACAGATGCGACCTGGCGGTGGTATGCCTATAAGATTGGATATGTCCCCAAATAGCGATGCTGTTTTGAAGATGTATATAACTCTTATGGCTAAACATTTAAGACTTAACGCTAAAGAGACTAAGCAGTTTACGGCTGTTTATACTGAATATTACGATGAGATACAAAATTTACCTTTAGTAGTTTTTGACGATAGTGGCAAGGTGACAGATGAAGAGCTAGAGCAGCAGATTTTTATGAGCTTCAATAATACAGATTTTACTACAGCTATTAAGCGTAAGTATTATCCTGAGTTTCGGAAGGTGCTTTCCGTACGTCAGATTTTGATGATGTATGATGTGGAACGGGAGTTTTATGGGCGGATAACTTTAGAAAACTCTCGTCGAAAAGGGAATGATTGATTTTTTTATTACTATTATTTATTTATTTATTTATTTATTTATTTATTTATTTATTTATTTATGTTGGAGAGAGGAGGGTGACTCAAAAGGTCGCTCTCTCTTTTCTATAATATAAGCAGGGACTTTACTGGGACTTTGCAGGAATACCAGGGAACTGTGACCTTGCAGGGACTCTACTGGGACTCTACTGGGAGTGACAAGCGACAAATGTATAGTAAAAAGATTGCTATAATAACTTTAAAAGACAATAATCTTTCTATTTTTATCGCTTGTCGCTCCCAGTAAAGTCCCAGCTTATATTATATAAAGAAGATTACGATCTTTTCAGTTACTCTCTTGTTGTATGGGGACTTCTAATAATTGGGTTTTATAGGTTCCCTAAGGAAATTTATTATTGGTTATTAGTATCTTTATTGATTGTTTTGAGTAATTTTGCTGGGTTTCCTGCAACGACCGTATATGGAGCAACATCCTTAGTCACTACAGAGCCCGCGCCAATTACTGCACCATTTCCTATATTAACACCAGGCATAATAATAGAACCAACACCAATGTATACATAATCCCCTATATGTGTTTCTTCTGTTACGAATACAGAATTCATTTTGTTACTAATAAAATAATTGTTGTAATTTTCGTAATCTAATTTGTGGGATAATATTATGGTCCTAGCTGTAACCCAAACATTTTTTCCAATGAATATTTTGTCAGGAGCTCTATCTTCAATATATACACCGTACCCAATTTTTGATGACTTGCCAATTTTTACACCTCTCATTCTGTGAATTTGAGATCTCAATAGAGCAGGCATAGGGAGTTGAGATAAAGCAGTTAGGGGTCTTATCCAAATAGCTCTAAAGTATTCTTTAATAGGTCTAGCCATGTTATTTAAATTTTAATTGATAGTTTTTGTTATTTGTTATTGTCTTTTTACTTTCAGGGTAGTTTTCAATAAGCCAAATTATAAAATCAGTGCCATTAATCATTTGTGCCGCTAATTTGTCTTTTCGCGATTGGAAAGTTTCCTTAACATTCGGTATTTCAAATATTTCATCTATTTTATTTATAACATTGTTGAATTCTGTTGTTTGATATAATAGTTGATGTTTTGCTTCTTCATCACAATAACTTACCCTAAGGGGATTAATGTAAATTGTTGGTACACCTAATAAGGCTGCCTCACTTGCAGTTGTAGAACCTTCACTGACACATAGTGACGAGTAACTTATTGCGTCATGAAGTTTATACGATGGGATTGTCAACCTATATTTTTCTAGTTCTGCAGGAAGTTCACCTTCCGATGAAATAAAAACTTTACTTTTTTCGGAAAGGATATTAACTAAATAAATTTTGTTTTCTCTAGAGAGACCGTTAATTCCTACATCATGACTTGCATTCCATGATATAAACCTAAGTATACAAAATTTGTCATTTTCGTTAACTCCTAATAATTTTAGTACATTTTTGTCAGGTTTAAAATATTCCTTATGAAGGTATAATAATTCAGTAAATGAATTATATAGAAATTGTCTATTATGTAACTTAACGTTATAGGTATATGGACTTAATATAATATCTGTAAAAGGACGATAAAGCATGTGTACTAATTTTGCATGATCAGTATCGTCAAGAGCTATGTGAGGTTTTTTTAATATTTTTGAAACAAGTGCTGCGTATGGTGAAGTTGAGGATAAGAAAATGTCAGGTTTGAATTTTAATGCAACTTTTAATAGTTTAAAATCTATTATCGGAATTTGAATTAATTTAGATAACATGGATGTGCCACCTTTGCCATAACATACATATTCGAAGTTAAGATTTTTAACTAATTCTATTATACATTCTCTGTTTCTTACAAAAAATAATACTTTATTTCCCTTATCCTGTAAAGTTTTAGCAATATTTTTAAAATAGTGCACATGAGCAGGATGACCTATACTTATTAAAATCTTCATATCCAGTGTTTTGTTATTTGGGATTCGTATGTGTGTTTTATGAATACAAAGTTAATAATATTCTTAAATTAAACAAATTAGTTTCTAGAGCTCCCCTTAAGTTTTTGTAATAAAATGTGTTATTTGGAATATATTGTATTTTTATATAACTTTATGCCATAAGACCTTTGAAAAAATATAAATTTATGAAACTAAATTTGATATATTTTAGTGCTACAGGTACGACAAAACGAATCATTAAAGCGATTGCTGATGGTGTAGTGTCGAGCTTAAGTGAAGTTGAAATGGTGGATTATCCACTTATAAAGATGAATACAGTTGAGACTGTAATTGCAAATGATGATATTGTAGTTTTTGCAGTTCCTGTTTATTCAGGTCGTGTGCCAAAGATTGCTGTAGAGCAAATAAATAAATTTAAAAGTGATGGAGCACATGCTATTATCACAGTGGTTTATGGTAATCGTGAGTATGATGATGCTTTATTTGAGTTAAATGATATTGTTAAAGAGAATGGTTTTGTGACTGTGGCAGCAGGAGCTTTTATTGCTGAGCATTCAATATTCCCAAAGGTGGCTACAGATCGTCCAAATGAGAGTGATTTAAGTGTAGCAAAAGAATTTGGTGTTAGGGCATGTCAGATTACACCTTCTGAGACAAAAGTTAATGTGCCTGGTAATTACCCTTATAAAGTCCCTGGTTCAATACCTATAACGCCAAGAACTAATAAGAGTAAATGTATAAAGTCTATTAAGAAAGATAAAGAAGCATGTGGAATATGTGTTGCGGCGTGTCCTGTGGGAGCTATAGATTCACCAAAGCCAACTACTGATAGCGATCTTTGTATTAAGTGTGCTCATTGCATAGATATATGTCCTAATCAAGCAAGAGAATGGGGTGGACTGCTTTATAAAATTGCAGAAATGAAGTTTGTTAGTAATTATTCATTACCTAAAAATCCAGTATTTTTTTACTAATCATACGCTAGTTTCTAGAACTCCACTTAAATGTTTTTGTTCGGCTTCGGATTTTTAAATTTTAGAAGTTCCCTACAATAAATAAGGCAGGTAACGTTAAGTGTAATTAATAAATTATAATATGTATAAAATGAGATTACTTTGGATTACTAATATTTTATTCCCTGATGCATGTAATGAGCTTGGCGTAAAATCACCTGTCACTGGTGGTTGGATGTACTCTTCAGCTACAACATTACTTGACTCAAACAAAGATATAGTATTAGCAGTTGCAACAGTGTATAATGGAGAAACGTTAAAAGTTTTCATCAAAAATAACATTATATATTATCTACTGCCTAATAAGAGAAATAATGAAAAATACAATAAGACTTTAGAGCAACATTGGAAAAGTGTATGTAAAGACTTTAACCCAGAATTAATTCATATTTATGGAACTGAGTTTGCCCACGGATTAGCTCTTATTAATACACAGCCTAAAGCTAAGATTGTAGTTTCGATTCAAGGTCTTATATCTGTAATTGAACATTATTATTATGGAGGAATTTCATATTGCGATAGAATAAAAAATATATCTTTAACTCATTTATTATTAAGAAACAGTCTTTTCCAGCAAAAAAAGGATTTTAAAAGGCGAGGCAAGATAGAGCATAAGATTATTTCTAAAGTGAATCATGTTATAGGTAGGACCTCTTGGGATAAAACTCACGCTTTGGCTATTAATCCAAATATTCATTACCACTTTTGTAATGAAACATTAAGAGAAAGTTTCTATAATCATATTTGGAGTTATGAAAATTGTGAAAAACATTCCATATTTCTTAGTCAAGCAGATTATCCTATAAAAGGGCTACATAAAGTGTTAATGGCTATACCGTTAATACTCAAAGAATATCCTGACACGAAAATATATATTGCAGGGAGAAACATAATAAAAAATAACAAAAATTTCATTAGGCGATTATTAATGAACGAATATGGTAGACACATCAATTCACTAGTAGAAAAGTACAATTTACATGATAAAGTTATTTTTACAGGTTTATTAAATGAACAACAAATTTGTCAGCGCTATTTAAAATCTAATGTTTTTGTCTGCCCTTCATCAATAGAAAACAGTCCTAATTCATTAGGCGAGGCTCAACTTTTAGGTGTCCCAAGTATTGCATCTTATGTTGGAGGAACTCCTGATATGATGACAGGAGCTGAAGAATATCTATATAGATTTGAGGAAATTGAGCAGATGGCTTATAAAATATGCAGAATTTTTAAGGATTATACTAATTATCCCTCTGTCAAAATGCGAAAAGAAGCACAAAAGAGACATAACGCCTCTACAAACTCTAATACTCTAGTTGATTGTTATAATAAAATATTAACTCTATGTTAACCAAATTATATATTAAATATATCAAAAGCGGTGATTTAAGATATTCTAATTTGAAAAAGAATGTATTTTGGTCTTTTATTATCAAAGGGGTGTCAATATTATTAGGGCTGATTAAAGTACCTATCTTATTGTCTTATTTAAATCCTGATAAATATGGAGTCTGGCTAACTGTTTCATCCATAGTAATGTGGGTGTCTTATTTTGATCTTGGGTTAGGACACGGCTTAAGAAATAAACTAGCAGAGGCATTGGCTAATAATGATAAAGCTAAAGCAGACGGTCTGATAAGTACAGCCTATATTGCAATGTCATTAATAATGATATTAGTTATAGTTATTTTAAGTCCTATAGTATTAAATATAGATTGGAATAACTTGTTAAATATAGATGTGTCTTCAATTTCGGCAGTAGAGCTAAAACATACAGTATTACTTACACTTATCATGTTTTGTTTTAGGTTTATATTTCAATTAATTTCGATAATGTTAAAAGCCATACAAAAATCGGCTATCTCAGATGCTTTTTTTCCTATAGGAAGCATTATTTCATTAGTTTTAATATTACTATTAAAATATTTACATCCTAACTCTTTGTTGTTGGCAAGTGCATCAATAAGCGTAGTTTCTGTTATTGTGCTATTTGTTGCTAATTTTATCTTTTTTAATAAATACTTTAGTGAATATAAGTTAAGATTTAATAAGTTTAGTAAAGTATATTTTAAAGATATTTTTTCATTAGGTGGCAAATTCTTTATTGGTCAGATATGTAGTTTAATCTTATTTAGCTCTCAAAATCTTATTATATCAAAGATGATAGGTCCACAAGAGGTTACGGTATTTAATATTACTAGGACTTATTTTAATCTTCCGTTAATGTTTTTTACTTTAATTTTAACCCCATATTGGTCAGCAATAACTGAAGCCTATGTAAAAGGTGAAATTTTATGGATAAAAACCAATATGAGAAAATTATTAAATGTATCTATCCTTTTCTCTTTTGGCTTAATTGTTATGTTATTGTTGTCAAAATTTGCATTTAAAATATGGGTTGGAGACTCTGTGCAAATACCTAGTATGCTATCATTAATATTTGTAATTTATAATGTATTTATTTTATTCGACACACCTTTCACTTATTTTTTAAATGGTGTAGGCAAATTAAATATCACAGTAGTAAAAGATATTGTTAAAATCATATTATTTATACCTACAGCTATTGGTTTTATTAATATTTTTTCAACAGTTGGGTTGTTACTTGCTTTATTTATTATAAATATAATTCCAAATATAATTTTAGACATAATTCAATACCGTAAAATAATATCAGGAACAGCTAGAGGAGTTTGGAACAAATAAAATTATGAACATAATACATGAAATTACATCAATTCCTAATTTTCTTTCCTTCATGAAAGAAAGAAACTCCTTAGTGTACAAGATTGTAGATTTTATATTAATATCTTTATTTATATTATACAATGCTGGTTCTGCACCACAATTAGCAAACTCACTAATTGTTATATTTACATTTGTGTTTTCTGCATGTGTGTTCTTGTACAGAAAATGTAAGATTAATAAGTTCTTTTATTTGTTTATAGCTATATGGGGCATTATAAATTTGATATCTTATAACGTAAATACAATTGACAAAGTAAATATTGGAACCTTTATAGGTTGGTCACTTAGGATGACAATGCCATACTTTATAATAAAGTCAATAGGTGTTATGTTTTTTAGTAAACTTTTTAATTACGCATTTGTTTTAGTAGTAATATCTTTACCTTTATTTGCAATGGAGCATATCTTTCCATCTGTTTTTTCTAAAATTGCTCCTATGTTTCATTTTATAACGGATTCAGAACAGGCGCAGGCAGGTGGATTCTATTCTTTTGTTTTTATGCACAACAAATGGGGAGCAGAAGCATTTAGGAATAGTGGCTTTATGTGGGAACCAGGAGCATATTCTTGTATACTTATTTTTTTATTGTATTATCATTGGTTTACTAATGGAATAAAATTAGATGTAAAAACTGTTATTATAATTATTGCTCCTTTGACTACATTTTCAACTGCTGGATACTTGTCCTTATTCTTTGCTGTAATATTATTCTTATTGAGTAATAATTGGAATCCTTTTATTGTTTCATTGTTAATTATAGTTTTTGTTATAGGAAGTGTTAAGTTTTATAATGAATCTGACTTTATGTCAAAAAAGATAGAGTTACACATCAAAAAAGGAACTGATACTTATAACTGGTCATTTGAGGACAAGAAACTTATTCGTATATCACGACTAGGCATAATAGTGGTATCTGTAGACAATGCTATACATCGTCCATGGGGTGAAGGTGTGTTTTTTAGTGACTACATAATAAAAAAATACGATAGGGTTTCTGGACCATCTTCTATTGCTGATATATTACGTATATGGGGATGGTTAGGTATTGTAATACTGCTATTTTCTCTAATAAATTTTGCTAGTATGTTTACAAAGAACAAATTAGCAAAATGTGCTTTTGTGATATCTATGTTTATAGTGTTATCATCAAATCCATTTATTATAAAATATTTAATATATGGAATATTTTTCTATGTATATACATACAAGAAATATCTAAAAACTGAGTTTTAATAATTTTAAATTTATTAAGGTGACTTCTAAAAATTGGATTTTAACGCTTTTAGATCTATAAGTTTCATCTTTGGATTTTTGCAAATACGCCGTGGGAACCACCACTCCTGTATTTGTAAAATTCCAAATCTAAAACTCCTAAATCCAAAATCGAATAAAACCAATTATTAGAAGTCCCCTTAAAACTCAGTTTTACGAATATAATACTAATAATTGGTTCTGTTGTAATCTTTTCTATATTTATTTTTTCCTTGCTTTGTTGTTAATCGACTCTTTCAGAAATAACGTATAAGGTGATTTGTACATGTCTTTGAAATCGTTGTGTAAAGGGTTGTCTTTTAGAGGAATCCAATACGAACTAGATGTGTTACGCCAAGTAAGAGCGTAAGAGATACGTTTAGTTTTCTTATTTGCTAAAATGGGATTCAAAAATTTCTCAGTAAACCAATTTTGGTTGTCGCAATTTTGTATACCACCTCTATACTCAAACTCAGTAAATGCGGGAACTTTGTTGTGAGCTTCTGCGTAGTCTAACAACTTCAAGTGCCTTTGTTATTATATCAGCTTGATTATCTCCTTTCTGTGAGTATAAATCTACACCAACAATGTCAAAATATTCAGCGCCAGGGTTGCATATCTCATAGTTGTAATCTTTGACAAATTGTGAAGGTAAGAAGACGTATATGAAATTGTCGACCCCTTTAGTGTCGCGTAAATACTCAACTGTGAAGCGCCAAAATGCACAAAATTCTTTAGGAGTCCCCGAGTTTGAACTGCCTTAATATCTGTGAGTATCTTATCTACATACATAGTATGAAGCAAAGGCTCATCATATCCCGTTTGGAATTTATCTGCTACTATTAGGATACGATACGAATCCTGTTTCATTTTGCTTTCGATCAAAGAACTAGCAAACCCATTTATAGAGCTTTCTGTTAGTTTATTTGAGGAGTCACCTTTATACTCTTTCTCACCAGAGAAAGCTATAATTGGCTTGTATTGACTTTTGCGTTCCTCCAACAATTTACTAATCGAGTAATAGAAGTCAATAGCTCTTTCAATACTAGAAGTAACCACCATTGCACGAGCTTGACCACCTATCTTTCCTTTTGATATTATCTGTGAATGGAAATGCTCTACAATAATTTCCGACTTCTTTCTAATAGTGTATTCATTAGACTCAACAAATGTTCTAAGTTTCTTCTCTGACCGTTTTTTATCAAACTCTGGATCATCCTCAATTTTCTTTGCTAACTGATAATAACTATATATTGGAGTATAGTGTTTTAGCACATCCATAATAAAGCCCTCTTCAATAGCCTGTTTCATAGAGTAATTATGGAATGGCTTATGCCCGATTTCGCCATTGTCCTTGGTGTATGGCACACCAAACATCTCTAATGTCTTATTTTTTGGCGTAGCAGTAAAAGCGTAATAATTTGCATTTGACAACATTCTGCGCCCCTCAATAATCTTATTTATCTTATCCTCTAACGCATCATTCTCATCACCGACATTGCCCGAAAGAATAATATTCATCTTTGCAGACATACTACCATTCTGACTTGAGTGTGCTTCATCTATTATGATAGCAAAGTTGCGATTTTTATTATCCTTTCCAAGTTCATCCAATATGAACGGAAACTTATGAACGGTTGTGACAATTATCTTCTTTCCATCATTGATAAGTTCACGTAACACTCCTGCACTATCGGCCCAACCAACAGTGCTCTTCTCCTGCATAAATTGGCGTATAGTATTCCTTATCTGCTTGTCAAGGTTTACTCTATCTGTAACAACAATTATCGAGTCAAATATCTCTTTTGCCTCTTCAGGGCAAACGCACGAAAAAAAATCACACAGACCCACAAAACACCCATAAATTTAAATGTGTAATTAATTGAAAATAAGTTAATTATAATTTGCATATCTCGCTAAAATTTCGTATAT
>JAWXTP010000057.1:0-17341 GCA_044433415.1 Rikenellaceae bacterium | reverse complement strand
TAATGAACAAATAGGGCGAGGTTCGTCCGAATTTACGCCTGTGGACTTGACGGCTCTGTTATCTTCTTTTGCAAAAAATGGGATAGCAACTAGCAAGGTAGAAACAGGAATGCAACATAAATCTTAAACATATAAATATTTATATGTATTTATAAGATTTTGTAAGTTTGTAGAACCGGTCACTATATATGATTCAAAAGATGGTAAAATATCAACTATCAATTCAGATAGAAGTTTCCCTATGCAAAGTGTGTATAAATTTCACATTGCGCTAACTATGCTTAACAAAGTGGATCAAGGTATTTTCTCATTATCTGATTCTATAACGGTTACACAATCTCAATTACATGTAGATATTTGGAGTCCATTTAGAGATAAATATCCAAATGGCAACAGGGTTACTTTAGCTGAACTAATCAAATACACACTAATGCAAAGCGATAATAATATTTCTGATGTTATTATGGAAATGGTAGGAGGTACAAAAGCAGTTCAAGAATATTTAGACAGTATCAACATTACCAATACTCATATATGCAATTACGAACGAGAAATACAAAGAGATTGGGGTTTACAATATTTAAATTACACAACACCCAACTCTGCCGTTAAGTTATTACGTAAGTTTCATAATAACGAATTATTAAAGAGTGATACTCATAATTTTTTATGGGATACAATGTCAAGCACCTACACAAGTAGTATTCGCGACTCTTTACCTAAAGGTACTATTATTGCGCATAAATCGGGATTTTCAGGTGTTGGTACAAATGGAATATTAGCAGCTAATAATGATATTGGAATAATGAAATTGCCTAATGGTAGAGAAATTATTTTCTCTATTTTTATCTCGGAATCTAAGGAATCGCCTAAAGAAACCTATAAACTTATTTCACAGATTGCATCTGCTATTTACAATTATTATTAAGGCACATTGTGCCGTTTATATAATATTAACGTATTATACAAACGGCACAATGTTAACCAGCATTAGGCTAAAGAGTAAGTTGTGTTGTTATTGACAAAGGAATCACAAGGCCTTTTCGAGCTTAGAACGCCATTCAGCGGTCATTTCCTCGGCCAACTGTTTTTCTGTATTAAAGCACACCATAGTTGCTTTAGAGTCGCACTTCACAAGTCCTGTTTTTTTGCACACTACTTCTTGAAACAGCACAAAACTTTTATTTCCTATATGAGAAAGTTTTGTAGTAACGCTCACTTCATCATTAATAAAGACTGGCACATAGAAATTAGTATTTATATTTGCCTGCACAAGTCCATATTTTCCGAACACTCCACCCAAATCCAGCACTGCACTTAAAAAATCGCGCTTACCTATATCAAAATAATGATATATATTCACATTATTCACATGATGCAAAGAATCAACATCAGCAAACCGTATTTGTATATCAACCTCAGATTTATACATATATAAAAAATCATTTCATTATCACTAACCGCTTGTCGTATTCAGTCGCTTGTCGCATCTAGCCGCTTGTCGTTATTCAGTCGCTTGTCGCATTTACCTAACACTCAGGTTTCATACCATGAGCGGTTAATAACGTCCACGACTGTCCGCTTTTTTCAAGAATGGTTCATATTTGCGGCGTTTCTGTGCATTTTAAGCGGAGCAGCCTCAGGCGGCTGTGAGCATTGAAATGCACAGAAAGGTCGCAAAGATGAGCCGTTATTGGAAAAAGCCTTCCCGCATTCTCGACACAACACTCTAATCTCGCAAGATTTTTATTTCGCCTCCTCGACCTAAGGAAATAATGGATGATGGCTTGCGTGTCATAACACCCTCCATATCGGTATCAATAATCATATCAACCCCATTTTTTATCTCCTTAGATATTTCAGTAAATTTCAAAGGTGTAGCCTCCCCAGAGATATTAGCACTAGTAGAAACTATAGGCTTCATAAATCTATGTAGCAATCTCTTGCAAAACTCATGATTAGGAACTCTCACACCTAAAGTACCTTCCTCAGGCACTAAATTTGAAGCTACCCCTTTAGCACCTTCAAGGATAAGTGTCAAAGGCTTATCGCTCATATCTATCAAGTCCCATGCTACAGAAGGAGCGCCATCTACGCTAAGGGCTACTCTATCAGTATTTTCTATAAGTACTATCATGCTTTTCTTGTCAGCACTTTTTTTCAGTTCATATACTTTTGCTACAGCATCAGCATTCGTTGCATCACAACCTATTCCCCACACTGTATCTGTAGGATATAATATCAAACCTCCAGCTTTTAAAACTTCACATGCCTTAAAAACTTGTTCTTTTAATTTTTCCATTGCTCGTTCTATTATAAAGTTTATAAAAAGCCTAATTCAAATAGAGCTTCCTCGCTCATCATATCTTTATTCCAGATAGGCTCAAATACTAATGTTACATTAACACTTTCCACACCTTTTACTTTTGCCACGTCGTCATTAACTTGTTGAAGCAACTCATCAGCCATAGGGCAGTTTGGTGCTGTCAAGGTCATACGTATGTTGGCCTCACCTGTAGGGTCTAAATCAATGTCATATATAAGCCCTAAGTCGTATATATTTACAGGAATTTCAGGGTCATAAATGTTCTTAAGAGTATAAACTATATCTTGTTCTATTTCTAGAATTTGTTCTGGTGTTGTCATTATATATCTATCGTTAATTTAAACTGTGAGGGGACTATCTCGCAAATGCTAAAGCGAACATCTTTATTCTCTTGACCATAGATAGCAATCCATTAGCACGTGTAGGGGTAAGATTTTCACTTAATCCTATTTTATCTATAAAATAAAGGTCTGCATTTTTAATTTCCTCTGGTGAGACTCCATCAAAAACCCTCACTAGTAAAGCTACTAAACCTTTTGCTATTATAGCATCTGACTCAGCACTAATTCTCATTACACCATCTTCAATTTCGGCGTTTATCCATACTCTTGATTGGCATCCATCAATAAGGTAAGCGTCAGTTTTGTATTTTGGATCTAGCTGAGGTAACTCATGACTTAGCTCGATTAAATAGTTATATTTATCCATCCAATCGTCTATACCTGAAAACTCGTCGATAATCTCGTCTTGTCTTTGATTAATAAGGTTCATCTTAATTAATATATTTAAGGTTAACTTGTATATTTGATATTTGCTCGGAATGCTAAAAAAATCACACCAAACACATTATTTTAACTGATTAATAATTTCAGAAATAGCCTCACCTTCGGAAGCATTAGGTCGTGGAACTCCCAATATCTCACTTAAGGTAGGAGCAATATCTATAATATCTATAGACCTATGCACCACGTTAGGTGATATAGACCCTCCATACCAAATTAGGGGAACGTGAGTATCGTATTCGTAAGGAGACCCCGATGAAGAAATAACCCATGAGGCATTTTCTTTCTCAAGCTCTATCCACCCTGGTAGCAAGTTTACTATCACGTCACCTGAATATTTAGGGAAGAAGCTATTTTGTATTTTCTGAGCCATTCCCTTACCATAATAGTTATTTTGAAGAGCTGTTGCTGTCATTGCATTTGCTACTCCTCCAAACTGCAATGCAAAAGTTGCAACTCGAGATTGTATATCTGACAATGATAGCCCCTTCTCATAAATTAAACGTCTATTAAGGTATAACTGTCTGTTTTTATATGCACTAACCCACTCTCCTGGTCCTAACATAGCTCCTAGGAAACCTTTTATCAAAACCTCAAACTGCATAGCATTAAAGGTTTTTGTAATTTTATTACCCATCTCTATAACATCAGCAGCTACATTATCTGAAGATCCATGATTTGAAGTCAAAATAATAACAATATTATCCTTACCTATATTGTTTTCAAGATAATCTATCAAATCAGCTAGGTCATTATCTAATTTATAAAAAGCATCCTCTATTTCTGTAGATTCTACACCATACAGTTCAGTTATCTTTTTTGTAGCTCCAAAATTTACAATTAACAAATCAGGGTTTTCATCTTTACCTAATTCTTCATTTTTTATTGTTTCTATCGCAAAATCTTTAACGTAACGATTACCGAAAGGAGTTTCCAAAAGCCTAATCATATTTTTTTGCTTTTTGGGACTTCCTGTATCATATGAAAATCTTTTTGTAGTATCAATAAGTACAGAAGACACGTTTCTATAAGTATATGATTTATAGTAATTTGTCAAGTACCATAATTCTGATGCATACCTATCTTTTTTCTCTGAACTATTAAACTGTCTCACCCACGCTGGTAAACTAGGAACATAATGTGTACTTGTTGCAAAGTATCCAAATCTCTGGTCATACCAATAAACACCATCAGGTTTGCTTCCACCAGCTATAACAGCATCTTTAGCATCCATTGCTATAGAGAAAACCTTAGATTTACTGTTTTGACGTTTAAGCTCATCAGAAATAGTACTGAAAGCCAAATTGCGAGGTGAAAATTTACCTTCATTTTCATCTGCTCCTATACCCTTAACTGTATTATCATCTATTGCTCCTACATTCTCATTTGTTGTATAGTTTATCCAACTATCGCCAATGATACCATGTTGTGAAGGTTGAGCACCTGTTGAAATTGTTGCTACACAAGGAGAGGTTTGTGTAAACATAAACCCGTAACGTGCATTTGTAAAATATGTTCCGTTTGACAATAATCTCTTAACACCGAAGTCTGTAGTGTTTTTACCAAATTTAGATAAATAGTCATATCTTAGGTGGCTTACCACAATTTGAACAACTAGTTTAGGCTTTTTACGATCATCGTAAAGTGAGCTTACTTGTGAATATGAAACTTTTGTCCCAACAGAAAAAAGAAGTGTTATTAATAATATAATTTTTTGCATACTTTATTGTTATTACGTTTTTTGGGAGCTTCTAAAACTTCCCTTTATTTAAACAAGTCACAAAAGTAGTAATTTTATCTCTTAAAATATATTTTTACCCATTTTTTTGTTTAAAATTTCTATCTTATCTTTTAGTTCTGTTAAAAATTTCTTGTGTGTTTCACTTTCTGGATTAAAAGGTCTGTGATTAAGTCTTTTTTGTATAAGTTTTATTTCTTTAAACATACTTTGTGCAGTTTCTGAAATATAACACCCCTTAAACTGCTCCCAAATATATTCTATAGCAAGGTCTGAAGGGTGTATCATATCTTCTGCATAGAATCTATAATCCCTCAAATCGTCCATCATTATTTCATAAGAAGGAAAGTAGTTTACATTCTCATACCTCTCACACATCTCATGTACTCCACATAACAATGTAGCTTTACTAAGCATATTAGCCTGAAAGCCATCCTTTTTATGACGTATTGGACTTACTGTAAGAATCACCTGTTTATCTTTAAATAAGTTTTTAGAGAAAAGTGAGTTTAGGGCTTGAGAGACTTCCATCACTGTTAAGCGTTCACGAAGAAAGATTTCAGGGTGTTGTTTTTGGCAGTTAGCCACTACATCACCACTGTTTCTTAGCTTATAAATAAACGAAGTTCCAAGAGTTATTACAACGACCGTGCTTTTCATAAAATTTTTATGCGCTAGGTCTAATTTTTCGTTTAATTTTCTTAACACTTCACTTTTTATTTCATTATTAAATAGCGTATAAGCATCATAAGAAAAATACAATCCTGAGTTAATATCACAGTGAATACCTTCATCAGAGAAAGGAATATTTTCTATGATTCTTTCTAGGGATTGTTGTATAGATATAGGGTTATAGACCACTCCAAATGGGTTTACATCGACCTCGAACTTACACTCAGAGAGTCTATTAGACATATTTTCAGCAAAGCATGAACCTATACAAAAGATGGAGTCGTTATAGTTTATTTGGTAATTATGTGCTAATAAATGTATTGGAGTTCTAAAATTCATTGTATAAAATTTTGTTAAATTAAAAATAATTACTACCTTTGTCCCGCAATTTAAGCAAAAAAAATTAATTTAAAAAATTATTACAATGAACAATTACGAAACCGTTTTCATTGCAACGCCTGTACTTAATGAAGTACAATTTAAAGAGGTTGTTGACAAATTCCGCGGTGTGATTACCGAAAACGGAGGCCAAATCGTTAACGAAGAGAACTGGGGCCTACGCAAACTAGCTTATCCTATTCAAAAGAAATCTACAGGTTTCTACTTCTTATTCCAATTTGAAGCTGAAGGTGATATAGTTGAAAAAATCGAAACTCAATATCGTCGTGAAGAGCGCATCATCCGTTTCTTAACTTTCAAAATGGACAAATACGCTGTTGAATACGCAGAGAAAAGAAAAAATAAACTTAACAACAAGGAGGAATAATCATGGCTCAAAACACAGAAATCAGATATCTTAACCCTCCTACAGTAGAGGTTAAAAAGAAAAAATATTGCCGTTTCAAAAAAAGCGGTATTAAATATATCGATTACAAAGACGCAGAATTCTTAAAAAAATTCTTAAACGAACAAGGTCGTATCCTTCCACGTCGTTTAACTGGAACGTCTCAAAAGTACCAAAAGAAAGTAGCTACAGCTGTTAAAAGAGCTCGTCACCTAGCTATTCTACCTTTCGTTACTGACCTAATGAAGTAATCACGTATAAAAAGTAAATTAAAATGGAAATCATACTTAAACAAGACGTAGAGAACTTAGGCCACAAAAACGATATCGTTAACGTTCGCCCAGGTTACGCAAATAACTTCCTTATTCCTCAAGGATACGCAACTTTAGCTACAGTTTCAGCAAGAAAAATCCTTGCTGAGAACATCAAACAACAAGCTCACAAAGAAGCTAAATTCAGAGAAGATGCAACTGCATTAGTTGCTCAAATCGAAGCTACAGAGGTTGTTCTTACTGCTAAAGTTTCTGAAAATAACAAAATCTTTGGTTCTGTAACTTCTATGCAAGTTGTTGAAGCATTAGCTGCTAAAGGTGTTGTTATTGAAAAGAAAAACATTTCTGTTGAAACAGTTAAAGAATTAGGTTCTTACACTGCAACAGTTAAAGTATACAAAGATATCAAAGCTACTGTTAAATTTACAGTTGTTGCTGCTGAGTAAGTTGCTTTTGTGTCCGGCAAGTAACTAAGTTATTCCCGAAAGAGAACCTTGGTACATTTGCCCTATACAGACAAAATTATATCTAAAAAAGGTTGACTTATAGAAAGTCAACCTTTTTTTTGTTGAATATTTTTAAAAATTTAGCTGGGTCGAACTGGGTCAGTCTGTGTCGCGACAAGCGACTAAAGATTACTTAAAATAATCACAAAAACTAAAACTACAATTATTTAGTCGCTCCCAGTAAAGTCCCAGTAAAGTCCCAGTAAAGTCCCAGTAAAGTCCCAGTAAAGTCCATGCTTCTATTATAATATAATAACAAATACGGCTAATTTGGAATGTTGACGCACATTTTTAGGCTAAGAAAAAAGGCAGCTTTTTAAGGGCTGCCTTGTTACCTGTACGGTCGTATGTTTTCTTTGACTTCTGCACCTTAGTGCGATGGGAAACCTGCTTACCAAAGGTTGAGATCTCCGCCTCTCTACTCGCCTTACGATGAGCTCTGAGATAATCTTTCTCTGTGATTTTTAATTGTTTCATTGCCGTTTCATATTTACTCTTTCGTTATTCATAGCTTTCAAAATTTAGTTCAGTAAAACCATTTTCTGTTATAACGCTGTAGAGTTTACAGTTAGTTCTCAATAGTTGAGGTATTTCTGTTAATCCTAAATCCATTACCCTATATTTCTGATTACAAAGATAATATAAAAATATGATAAAATACTTCTAACTGAAAACAATTATTCCATTGGTTTAATTGTCGACTCGATGAAGTTGATTTCATCAGGTGTCAATTTGTATTTTTTGTATAGTTTTTCATCATTCCACACTTTTGTAAAATCTTGAATTGGAATAAAACTATAGGCCTTTTGCATCGTGTTTTGTGTAAGCTTCATTAATGATAACATTAAGTGAAAAAATCTTGTTTGCGTATAAGAAATAATATTATCTGCTTCTCGTTTCTTTAGTTTCGTACCAACTAATAAGTATGTTTCAGTACAACAAGATTTACCTTCAACAATAAAAGGTTTAAGCCAATCTGTAAATACATTGCCTACACCCCAAGCCTTTGGTACTAATATTTTATAACCAGAAATAATATCTTTATTTTTGCGCACTTCTTTTTCTTTAATATAACCAACTCCTTTTGTTCGCCAGCCATTATAATAGAATTTTACAGCACCATCAAATGGCTCTGTTACAAATTGTTGCTTTACTCTTTTATAACTTCCAGATTCCCGAATGTCAAACCCAAAAGGATCATTAGCGCTAATTAAATTCGAAAAACTATCCTCTCCAAGCATTTGTACCTTTCTAAGTATTGATATTGCCCTACTGTCTCTAATGAAAATATCTGAACCCAATTCCAACAAAGGTCTATTAGCAGTAATAGTTGAATCATTCACAATTGTATTTACTGTACATAAATCATGAGTATGTTCTCCCCTCAGAAAGAAACATACTCCACCTTTTATTTCAACCCCTGGGAAACAATCAGAAGCATTGGGATAATCATTTATTCTTCGTATATTCTTATCCTGCAACATTATATCTCTGAACTCATCAAGACCACGTCCTCCCGTGAACCACCTAGAAGGCATAATCATACAAATGTTAGATACGCATACTGTTTTAGCAATCTTAACAAAATCTTGATATATTGGAAGTGCACTTGACCCCATACCTCCACCATCATTTGCTTGATACGGAGGATTTCCCACCACTGTATTAAATTTCATATTTTGTAATCTTTCTATTATTTCTGTGTTATTATCTTCTATTATATCATATGATATAAAGCCCTTGAAAATATTTTCAATTGGCATTTCGAGTGCTTCATAAATCTTGCGAGTAAACTCATAGGCAATTGGTGACGATGGTATCGAATATATCGTATCTTTTAGAGTCCCATTAGATCGTTTATAAAGCACGATTGCAAACTCTCCCTGCTTAGAGTTTATATCAAGAATATTATTACCAGCTCTCATTGCACTGTCTGGAAGTGTTGCAACCATTTCCTCGGCAATATGTAGTGGAGTTACAATTTCTGATTCAGACATACGACCAAACTTACACATTGCTGTTGTGCACCTATTTAAAGGTTCTTTATCCTTATCATTTGCTAACCTATTTATATTCCATATTTTATAATCTAAACCACTTAGATTAAATGGATTCATTAATAAGAGGATTTCGAGTATTGATTTTTTTATATCAATATGCTTAGCTATTCTAACATTATCTTCGTCAGAGTCTATAACTTCGATTATCTTACGAAGTGAACTAACCTTACTATTTGTTAAGAATGCAAAGAAAAGAATACGTGTGTAATAGGCTTTAAATTTATCCTCCCACTCTTTACGCTCTTCTTTAGGCTCAAGTTTTTTTGGTGATTTTGACTCTGTATTATCTATATCATTATCATCCTTACTTGTAGTATCAATTTCATCTTCATCTCCCTGCACTGGTGGTATTTTAAGTCCTCCTTTTGAGTCAATCGGATTTTGACGACCAATCTCAGCTAATAGCTCTTTATTAGAGAATAGCAAATTGACGTCAATCGGAATACCCTTAGCCTCATCATTAACGCTCTTATTTTGAGAATATTCGCTAATAACAGACAATATGTCAGTCGGAGTTACCTCTTTGATTTTATTTTCATTAAGTACTATGATTGGAGATATACGCAATTCCTCTCGTAATCGCTCCTCTAATTTATCGTTACCACTTTCATCAACATTCACATTATAGATTTGTGATTTCTGCTCCTGCATATAAAACATACGATTGGGATTAAAATCAACAAGTAGTGTTTGAGGCTTCATGTTGTATTTTATAATCTTTCCATCTTTTGCAATAAAACTTTTGATATATTGGTTTTGAAGCCTAAATATCGCCTGGTCATACTCTTGTGGTGAAGCTGAATCTTTTAGGTAAAGCATAGTGTCCCACTGCTCAACAGTACTACCTGTAAGCATCTTATTTACAGTAAGAGTTATTGTTTTGATTCCCTTAGTTTCACAATCCAGAATCCTTGCTTTAACGCTCTCTGTATCATATTTGGTTGGGTCTTCGACTCCAGAAATATTAATTACCTCATACGTAAATAAATTTTTAAACTTACCTCTATTCCTTTTTAGCAAATCCTCAAAAGCATCACAAGAGGCACGATATGGCAAAACACAGACAATGTGGCGACACATATTCCCTCTTTTAATTTTATCATAGTCCAAAAACCCCAATAAGTTTTCATCCTTTTTTGTCCCATCTATAACTTCAATCAATTCGAAAACTTCAGTCTCATGTACAAATTTCTTATGTAAGTTATTGACTTCATTTTTTTCTATTGACTGTGGTCTAAATAAAGCAGAGAATGTAGCAGAGACACCTTGTTTACTTAATTTCTCTATTCTTTCTCTTGATGATTTATTAGGGTTAAAAGCAAAGCGCACCATTTGAGGGAATCCGTAATACGGATTTTGCCACTCATCTTTTTGTTCATCTTCGTTTAGGTTTTTCTCCTCCCAATCTTCTTAATCTTTTACAATGTCAGAAAATTGATAAAACGCAATAATATCTTCAGGTGTAAATTCACTACCCATCAATATTTTGTACGGTGTTCCTGATAGATGTAACTTAACTTTAGCATTAAATGATTTCTTTGTCTCTTCAAATTTGGCATATGACTTATCTTCGTTCTGAAGTTCCTTTTGTTGAATCATATACTCATTATAATCAAAATCTCTAAGAACCTTACCAAATTCAGATGATCTTGCTCCAAAATGAGTCTCATCAACTATAAGTAAATCAATCTCATTTTCAAATAAGTCTTTATGCTTTTTCTTAATTTCTGATCCCTGAAGATCTTGAAGTGTTAAGAATAATACAAGATTACTATTTTTAAGCCTATCATCTAATTTTAGATCACCTCTTAAAAGAGCATCACTATCAACAAACTCATAATCACTGAATTTCACATGACTTTGTGTAGTCTTTTTCCACTCCTCTCTTACATCAGCTTTAGCAGATACCACTACAACTAGTTTTGCTTCCATCTCTACGGCACAACATAACGAAGTAAAAGACTTACCAAACCTCATAACTGCATACATCAAAAGGTTTGTCCTCCCATTATCTATTGCAGCTCTAAATTTTTTAACAGTTGCATCTTGATTTGGTCGTAAAGGATAGTCATCTAATCTTGTGTAGACGTAAGTTTTAGGAATTAAGCTGTCATCAAATTTATAATATTGATAACGAGTATCATTAACAGCATATTTCTCTTTTATATCTAGAATTGAATCTTCAATATCTTTAATTGTTGAGTTCTCAAAAAACTCTTTTGAGTAGTATTCTAAATTTGTTATGTCTCCTGGTAGAAGTCTTTTCCTACATCGCTCGTTTAACAAAAATTGATGTACAGCATAATCCCGAAAATAAACCTCATCATTAACTTTAGCTACACCACTAAATTGTTTTTCCAAATTAGGAAAATATTTACGCCACTCGTCAAGACGCACTTCAACAGGACGATAAGTATCACCTACTTTTAGATAATTAGGAACTGTCTCAGTCGAAAATGCATATATGTGCGGTTCGACTCTTCCGATAATGATTCTATCAAGCGTTTCAATATTTTCCATATTACTCATTTCTTTAATAACGATACGAATTTTAACGTTCCTCCCGTCTGCCAATCCTTGATTTTGCAGTGAATCCCGTTATGGTTAAAAATATCTCCTTTTTGACAACCTTGGCAGGGCTCTATTGTCTCTTCAAGTTCACCGAATAAATCTACGGATTGTGTTGTGATACTTTTACAACTATTAGGAATAACACACTTTAGACCATCCATCTGCCATATATTCCACGAGATAATTTTTGCTATCTCCCTTGTATCAGCCTTTGATGGGGCTTTATCAAACTTATATTTATAAAAATCAATAAATGTATAGAGCAAATTCTCTCTTGCCAATATCAAACTGTCTCCCTGCCACTCATAACCATAAATACATTGAAAAGACACCTTTGCCCATTTTAACCAATCCTTCTCGTTTGATGTATTTTCTGAAACAATTCTCAATTTTATATCAAGCAGCCCAATGCGGTTATTTACAGAAATTGATTCACCACTTATAGTATCATATCTACTTACTAAATATGGAGCTTCACCACACGTGATCTCCAATCTTACATCTTTTATATAATCCTGCCATGTTTTGCCTGACCTAGAAGGAAATACTATCGAGCGTTCTAACGTTTCCCACTCTTTGTTAGTTTCAATGTTGAAAACATCCTTTTGATCAAACCAAGCCTCATCAATTAAATTATTTTGCTTGTTACATATCCAAGATGGTGTAAAAACCTCAGCCTTGTCACGAGATCGAGATATCTGCTCCGCCTTAGTTTTGCTCACACGAGGACGAATAATATTACCATTATTACCCACAATAAACTCAATAGTAATAACCTCATTCTCTCCATATCCCTCTCCCAAAGGCTCATAGTTATCTGTAGCCCAAATAATATTCTTTTTTGAGCTATTATCTTTAAGAAGTATCTCTAAAAGTTGCTTATCCAACTTTAATATATCATTCTCTTTTATATCTATTGCGTCATTCATATTACTACATTTAGCATAATCAGCTGATTGTTACATCGTCTTAACACCAAGACTACTTCATATTCAAACTTCTATTACAACCATTTAAGCATCCTAACTTCACTCTTTGAAGCTAGTTTTATCCCATTATTTTTATTATCAATTAAAGCTGATGCTTTTTACAAAGATACAAAAAATACCTTATAATTGTATGATTTATTTTAGGAGAATTCTAAGCATATACAAAACAAGAAAAGAGAGCAACCTTTTGGGGCACCCTCTTTTCTTGTTTTGCTATGGTATTGGGAACAAATTTTTCACAGCATAATTCCACGCTTGTCGCGACACCTATCACCTATCACCTATCACCTATCACCTACCTTTGGGATTTACATATCAATAATAAATCCAACAAAGACATAGCAGCCATAGACTCCACTATCACAGGTGTACGTAATACTATGCAGGCATCGTGGCGACCCTTGATAACAAGTTCTTCAACCTTATCATGCTCAAGGTTAAATGTTTGCTGAGGAGTTGCAATAGAAGAAGTAGGTTTCACGGCTACTCTAAAAACTATATCATTAGAGTTGGTGATACCTCCGTTTATTCCTCCTGCGTTATTAGTTTCTGTCTTACCTGACCTATCAATAATATTATCGTTATGCTCAGAACCTAGACGCTCAGTAGCTCTAAATCCTTCACCAAATTCTATACCTCTCACAGCAGGTATAGCAAATATAGCATGAGATATAACACTTTCTACAGAGTCAAAGAAAGGCTCTCCTACACCCGCAGGTATATTCTTAACTCTACACTCTATAACGCCTCCTAGAGAGTCGCTCTTACTCATAGCGCTTTCCACTAAGTCAGGGAATTTAGACTTGTCAGTCTCAGAACCTAGAGAAATCACCTCAGCACTAATTTCTACACCCTCTAATTTTAGGGCGCACTTAGCTATAGCTCCCGAAGCTACAGCTCCTAGAGTTATACGACCTGAGAAGTGACCACCACCACGGTAATCGTTAAAGCCTTTATACTTTTGTTGCGCTACCAAGTCAGAGTGACCAGGACGAGGATGCTTCACAAGGTTAGAGTAATCCCCACTACGCGTGTTTTCATTCTCAAATAATATAGTAATAGGCGCTCCTGTAGAAAATCCATTAAAGACACCACTTGCTATCTTTGGGATATCACCCTCTTTACGCGACGTTGTACCACGTGCCCCTGCTTTACGGCGATTTAACTCAACCATTAACATCTCCACGTCTATCTTTAACCCTACAGGGCAACCATCTATTACAGCTCCTACACCCACTCCATGAGATTCCCCAAAGATAGATGTACGATATAAAGTTCCAAAAGTATTCATATTTTTATTTTTATAAGTTTCTTAAAGAAACTTATAACGACTGATTTTATTTGGTTTTGAATTTAAAGGTTTTAGATTTGGAGTTTTAAAAATGATGGCATAGTGGTTCCTATGGCACATTTTGAAAAGTTCAAAGATAAAATTTTAAAATTCAAAAACATTAAAACCCAGTTGTTATAAGTTTCTTTTAGCACGTTTAGCCATCTCAGAAGCAAACACAAAATCATTCAATTCCTTGTTATCTGATTGAAGAATATCGTCTTTGCTGCCTTCCCACCATTTCTGTCCTTTATAGATATAAGTAATTTTCTCACCTATCTCCATTACAGAGTTCATGTCGTGCGTATTAATTATTGTTGTTATATTATATTCAGAAGTAATCTCTTTAATCAAGTTATCAATTACTATAGAAGTCACAGGGTCTAGACCTGAGTTAGGCTCATCACAGAATAAGTACTTAGGGTTCATCACTATAGCACGTGCTATAGACACACGCTTAACCATGCCACCACTAATCTCCGAAGGATAAAGTCTATCTACATTTGTAAGATTCACTCTCTTAAGACAGTTGTTTACTATATCAAGTTTTTCATCTTCTCTTAAATCCGTAAAAAGATCAAGAGGTAATTTCACATTTTCTTGTACATTAAGAGAGTCAAAAAGTGCGCCTCCTTGAAAAATCATCCCCACCTGTTTACGTATCTCCTTCTTATCTTCAAAATTTAATGTGCTATAACAATTATCGTCATACCAAATCTCACCTTGATCAATTTGGTGAAGACCTACAAGTGACTTTAACAATACAGTCTTACCAGAACCACTAGCTCCAATAATAAGATTAGTTTTACCTGTGTGAAATGTAGCAGAAACATCATTTAAAACGGTTTTTCCACCTTCAAATGTTTTATATACGTTTTTTGCCTTTATCATAAACTTTGTATGTTGCGTTTAAAAGAAAACTTTTGTTAAAATTACATTCATTATCAGAATGACAATAGTACTAGTCACTACAGCACGTGTACTTGAACGTCCCACTTCTAGAGAGTTACCCTTTGCAAAATATCCATAGAATGAAGATATTGAAGTTATAGCAAATGCAAAGAAAAACATTTTTGAAATACCATAAAACACTAGATAAGGTCTAAAGTCATATACCACGCCCGTAGCAAAGTCAGTAGGTGTCATACTCTCTACAGTAAACACCGTAAGGTAGCCCCCCAAGATACCTATTATCATACTCATAACAGTAAGTAGAGGAAAGAAAAATACTGCTGCTGTAATTCTCGGTAATATTAAGTGATTAGCGGAGTTGACTCCCATAATCTCAAGAGCATCTATCTGCTCAGTGATACGCATAGCACCTATTTCACTTGCTATATTAGAACCTACCTTACCAGCTAGGATAAGCGCCACAATAGTAGATGAAAACTCTAAAATAAGAGTCTCTCTCGTAGCGTAACCTATAAGATACCTAGGAATAAAAGGATTTTCAAGATTTATTATCATCTGTAGGGAAACTACTGCTCCCATAAATACAGAAATTATAGCAACTATACCAACTGAGTTAAGCCCCAGACGTTCTATTTCATCCATAAACATCTTTCTAAAGATGCTCATTTTACCAGGTTTTTTAAAAACCTTACCCATAAGTAGGACATACTGCCCTATCTCCGTTAAAGATTTAATCATAATTTATTTAAATATGCACAAACTTTTAAATTGCTTTGAGAAGTCCTAATAACTGTAAAGATTCAGTTTTAAAACCTCCTTTTATATTGCCTTGAAAAACAGAAAGCTCACACGTTTTGATTTTCAAAGGGGTAATTTTACTTCAAAATATTCTACAAATATACATTTTTTTATTAATTTTACACTCTAAATTTATTTAAAATGAATATAACAATATATCCAGCTCTAGTTTCAGGTGAAATTTATTCCCCTGCTTCTAAAAGTTACACACAGCGTGCCGTAGCGATTTCGTCTTTAGTAAAAGGAGAATCTACAATTACTAATTTTGGACTTTGCAATGACACCTCTGCTGCTATGGGAGTAGCTAAAAACCTTGGTGTTGAGCTCTCTCTAAACGACAGAACTCTAACAGTTAAAGGCGGTGAATTAAAACTTGAAGACAAAGTCCTTAACATAGGCGAATCAGGTCTTTCTACACGCCTATTTACACCCTTTGCATCGCTTCTATCCTACCCTGTTACTATAACTGGTCATGGCTCTATATTAACACGTCCTATAGATATGATGCTCCAACCTCTTACTGAGCTTGGAGTAAAAATATCTTCTAACAAGGGCAAACTACCTATAGAGCTATGTGGTGTTATGAGTGGTGGTGAAATCTCTATAGATGGAAGCCTTAGTTCTCAATTCCTTACAGGATTACTTATCTCTCTACCTGTATGTGCGAAAGATTCTATCATAAACGTCAATCAACTAAGGTCTAAGCCCTATATAGATATGACACTAGCCATAATAGAAACCTTCGGCGTTACCATCATAAACGAAAATTACGAACGCTTTATTATAAAAGGCAACCAACAATATAAACCTACTGTTTACAATATAGAAGGTGACTGGAGCGGAGCTTCTTGCCTACTTGTGGCAGGCGCTACTATGGGTAATGTGACAATGAACAACCTAAGTTATGAATCACAACAAGCTGACAAAGAAATCATTACAGCTATAAAAGATGCAGGAGCTACTGTTATCATAAACGAAAACAGTGTAACGGTTGAGAAAAATGAGCTTAAAGGCTTTACATTTGATGCTACAGAATGTCCTGACTTATTCCCTGCTCTTGTGGCTTTAGCGGCTGCATGCAAAGGAGAAACGGTATTAAAAGGGACTTCTAGGCTTACTCACAAAGAAAGTGATAGAGCTAAGACTCTAAAAGATATTTACGAAACTTTGGGTATCTCAGTAGATATCAGCAAGGAAGACTTAATGGTCATAACAGGATGTGATATTAAAGGTGGTGTAACACTAAATTCTCATAATGACCATAGAATCGCTATGAGTGCTGCGGTTGCAACTCTTAGAGCCTCTGCGGCTAATATTATCACTGATGCTGAATGTGTGAATAAATCTTATAATGACTTTTATAAGGACTTAAAAATTATAACTAACAATCAACTAATTACTAAAGATGAAATCTGACTTAGTTAACAAATCGCATAGAATTGAATTAGTAGATGCCTTAAGAGGTTTTGCAATGCTTGGCATTATAATACTCCCCTCTGTTAGCACCACAAATATAGTAAAATATATTTAATATCAGGCACTTTTGAGCCTTGTTTTTACTTGTTGTTTTTCTGTTAGTTTTTTATTTTCATCGTATCTTT
>JAWXTP010000056.1:0-17619 GCA_044433415.1 Rikenellaceae bacterium | reverse complement strand
AAACTATAATACACTAGTTGAATTTGTCACATATCTGACTACTCGGTTAGCATAATAAGCCAACAACTTACTTAATCTTCTTAAAGCAATATTCCATTTTACTGTTTAAATAAACCTACAGGATTCATTGATATAAACTCCTCTAGAGGTATACCTCCAGTACCAACAACAATTACTTTTTTTTTAGGATTAAATTTCTCAGCAAATGTTGTCAGATGTGCCAGTAAACAAACAAACAATCACTTGAACAAACTTTCTAGACTCATTTATACACAATCTAACACTTTACAAATAAGCTATTTACACAACTTTTAAATATTTTACTCAATATAATTAACAAATCATTTTTTACTGTTTAATTTTCTCTAAAATATTGATTTTTAACTACTATTGACACGTTAAAAATTGATGCATCAGTAGTAGTTTCTAACATTAAATATTGAAATTTAAAAAGTTTTTATATCTTTGTAAAAGTCTCCATATTTGAGAAAGTTTTTACTCCACAACAACAAAATAAACTATAACGATGAACTTAATTTTAGAACAAAAACCACAATATAATATACTAAATGGTTTAAGAGGTGTTGCTGCCCTACTAGTAGTATGGTATCACGTTTTTGAAGGTTACGCCTTTGCAGGAAATACCCCTATAATACAAACAATAAACCACGGCTATCTTGCTGTTGATTTCTTTTTTATGTTATCAGGTTTTGTAATTAGTTACGCCTATGATGAACGTTGGACAAAATCATTAACATTAAAAAATTTCTTTAAACGCAGGTTAATAAGATTACATCCTTTGGTAATTTTAGGTGCTGTCATAGGTGCTATTACATTTTGTATACAAGGCAGCGTTCAATGGGATGGAACAAAAATCTCCACCTCATTAATTATGCTTTCTATGGTTTTAACCATGTTTTTATTTCCTGCTCTACCTGGAACATCTTATGAAGTACGTGGTAATGGTGAAATGTACCCTTTAAATGGCCCTAGCTGGTCTTTATTCTTTGAATACATAGGTAATATTCTATACGCACTATTCATACGACGTTTTTCAAATAAAATATTAACAATATGGACTATATTACTAGGAATAGGACTTGGATTATTTATTATGTTTGACATCTCAGGATATGGCAGCATTGGTGTAGGTTGGACAATAGATAATGTTAATTTCTTAGGTGGTTCTTTGCGTATGCTTTTCCCTTTTTCTTTGGGTATGTTGTTATCTCGTAATTTCCGTCCTACAAAAGTAAAAGGAGCCTTTTGGATATGTTCATTGCTACTAGTAGTATTATTCCACGTACCTTATTTAGAGCCTCAAGGTTCTTTAAACTGGAATGGTGTATTCGAATTATTCTGTATTGCTATAGTGTTCCCTACTATTCTTTGGCTAGGTGCATCAGGAAGTATTAATAAAAATGGAATCAACAACAAGATATGCACATTTTTAGGAGATATTTCTTACCCTATATATATTATACATTATCCATTTATGTATTTATTTTATTCTTGGCTTATAGACAAACAGCTTTACACCTTTGGTGAAACTTGGCAAGTAGCATTATTGGTGTTTGCAGGAAATATAGTATTAGCTTATATATGCTTAAAATATTATGATGAACCTATAAGAAAATGGCTAAATAAAAAATTTTAGCACCCTACAAGGATTCGAACTATGTAAATAAAAAAAATAAATTTTAAGAGTGCGCCAAAAGTACCCACAACAAACAATCAACCCCTGCTACACGCTATGTAACAGGGATTGATTGTTTTGTTTCTAGCCTTTTGAGTCACCCTCCTTTAAATTTCTAAATCACCATACCGCTATGCTGACTTATATTAATCTCAGTCTACAAACCTAATTTATGTCCCATTAAATCTTCCTTAGTCTTAAGGTATCTAAGGTTATAAGGATTAGGTTGAATAATCATAGGAACATTCTCAACTATTTCAAGACCATAACCTTCTAAACCTACACGTTTTAATGGGTTATTAGTAAGTAACTTAATCTTAGTAACTCCTAGATCTCTAAGTATAGTAGCACCTACTCCATAATCTCTATCATCAGCAGAGAATCCTAACTGCAAGTTAGCCTCTACAGTGTCAAGACCTTCCTCTTGAAGTTTATAAGCATGCAACTTGTTTGTTAAACCTATGCCACGTCCTTCTTGACTTAGATAAACAACAACACCTTTACCTTCTTTCTCAATAAGACGCATAGACTCTTGAAGCTGTGCTCCACAGTCACATCTGCAAGATCCAAAGATATCACCTGTTGCACATGAAGAATGCATACGTACTAATATAGGTTCTCCCTCTTCCCACTCTCCTTTAATCAGTGCCATGTGTTCTAAATCATCACTAACTTGTTGGAAAGAAGTCATCTTAAAGTGGCCGTAAGCTGTAGGCATATCTACAGTTACACCTCTTTTAACAAGAGTTTCGCTTTCTAATCTGTATTTTATAAGATCTGCTATAGAGATAATTTTCAAATCAAATTTCTCAGCTACTTCAAATAACTCAGGAAGACGAGCCATCGTACCATCCTCGTTCATTATCTCTACTAATACCCCACCAGGTCTTAAGCCTGCAAGGCGTGTAAGGTCAACAACAGCTTCTGTGTGTCCTGGGCGACGTAAAACACCCTTATCTTGTGCCATAAGAGGGAAGATATGACCTGGACGACCTAACTCCTCAGGCTTAGTATCAGGATTTACCAACGCATTAAGAGTTTTAGCTCTATCTGAAGCAGAAATACCTGTTGTACATCCCTGTGTCAATAAATCAACAGAAATAGTGAAAGGTGTTGCATGTAAAGACGTGTTTTCACCAACCATCATATCAAGATTTAACTCTTTACATCTCTCACGAGTAAGGGGCGCACAGATAAGTCCTCTACCATAGCGTGCCATAAAATTAACCATCTCTGTAGTAATCTTATCAGCAGCGGCGATAAAATCACCTTCATTCTCTCTATCCTCATTATCTACAACGATAACGATTTTGCCCTCAGCTATATCTTTAATAGCTTCGTCTATTGTGTTTAGTTTTGACATTAGATTTTAATATTTTAATTTTTGCTTTTACTTTATCTATAAATATGTAATATGCTTCTTTATTGAAAAGTTGTGAATCGGTAGCCGATTTATAACATAAAAATATAGCTAACGGGAATAACACAATGGAGGATAACCATTGACCTATGATAGGAGGCCACACACCATCACTTACCATTTTATTTCCTGTAAGCGACAATATATAATATACTATAAAGAAGAAAATTGATATCACAACTGGCAGACCTAACCCCCCTTTTCTGATGATAGCTCCAAGAGGTGCTCCTATCAAGAAGAAGATAAACACAGAGATAGGAAGTGCCATTTTTTCATGGAAATTTATCTGAGATACATACTTCACATAAGTACTACTTCGTATATCATCATGCCTAGAAGTTGCATACTGTTTTACATCTGTAAGTCGTTCTGAAATCCTATCAAAAATCTCACTTTTAGTAGTTATTGACATTGTGTCAAAATACTCGTGAGCCATAATAGGAACAGATTTAATAAGTGCTATTGAATCATCTTTCAAAGCTAAATATTCGTTGGTATCACCCTTTATAACTTTCGTTTTCAAGAAAGTAGAAATAAACACATCTAACTTACCCTTAGCTATCTGATCCAATGAATCAATATTTTTTGTAAGAGTAAATATATCCATAGATGCAGGATTATCCTTTAATACGTCAACATCACTTCTTTCAAAACCAAAACCATCAAGCTCAATTAACAACTTCTGATAATCAAATAGATGATGACGCATAGTTGGGTTATTATACCACTCCCAACCGCGCGTATCTTCATAATTTTGACCATCATAAAGTTCTACCATAAGAAACTTACTATCAGTAGAAAGTCCTATGTAACCAGAATCTGCCACTATAGTTTTAGTAACCTTATTGTCACGAGTATCATAAATCAACACATCAGTTAATTTATGAGTTTCCTTATCTTGTTTCCCTACTCTAATTGCTACGTTAGGAATATTATTAAAGAAAATACCATCTTTAAATTCTATCTTACCCTTTGTTTGACTAATATCTCGTCTGATACTTGCCATTTGTTTATGAGAATAAGGTACATAATTATTAATAACGAAAAAGCTACCTATAGAGATACAAACCGCGACAATTATGATAGGTTTCATAATACGCAAAAGCGAAACACCAGCCGCTTTCAGTGCTAATAGCTCATTATTTTCACCTAAATTACCCATAGTCATAATTGCAGCAAGCAAGGTTGACAAAGGCAAACCTAGGGGTATAAGAGTACTTGTAGCATAGAATAATAGTTCAAAAATAGCTGATAAAGGCAAGCCTTTTCCCACTATTTCATCTATATATCGCCATACTACATTCATCAGCAGGATGAACATAACAATAAAAAATGTTGCGAACATCGGGCCGAGATAACTCTTCAGCATAAATTTATTTAGTGTCTTCACAAATGCAAATATAATAAGAAAAATTAATAACGTGTAATTATTTTAGATAAGAATATTTTCAAAATCTACCATAACAAAAATGCTGTTATGAAGTTTTCAATATCCCCATCTAGGACAGCATTTACGTCTGAGGTTTCACAACTTGTTCTATGGTCTTTAACCATCTTGTAAGGATGTAAAACGTAACTTCGTATCTGACTTCCCCACTCTATCTTTCTTTTTTTACCTTCTGCTTCACGCTGAGTTTCAAGTCGCTTTTCCAACTCTATTTGATATAACTTACTTTTCAGAATACGAATAGCATTTTCTTTATTCATCAACTGAGATCTAGTTTCTGTATTCTCTACAACTATACCTGAAGGAGCGTGATAAAGTCTAACACCTGTTTCCACTTTATTAACATTCTGACCTCCTGCGCCACCCGAACGATAGGTATCCCACGAAATATCAGCAGGGGAAATCTCTATATCTATAGTATCATCAATAGCAGGGGAAACAAAAACTGATGCAAAGGTAGTGTGTCTTCTATTACTTGAATCAAAAGGCGACAAACGAACTAGTCTATGTACTCCACTCTCACTTTTCAGATAACCATAGGCGTAATCTCCCTCTATTTCTATCATCGCACTTTTCACTCCTATACCATCTTCTTGTATATCAAGAGTCTTTACCTTATAGCCTCGTCTTTCAGCATATCTACTATACATCCTAAGTAACATAGCAGTCCAATCAAGACTTTCAGTGCCACCAGCTCCTGAGTTTACCTCAATAATGGCGTTCATCCTGTCCTCCTCGCCCGACAACATAGAGTGTAACTCTAAAGAGTCTAGCATAGTCAGTGCTTCTTGGTAAATAAGCTCAACATCAGCCTCCTCCATCAAACCAGCAACTATAAATTCATCGCTTAATTCAATCTCATTAACTTTTTCTGATATAGCAGTAAATTTCTCTACTACAGCTTTCAACTGAGAAGACTCCTTAAGGACTTTCTCAGCTGCCGAAGCATCATTCCAAAAATCAGCATCTTCAATCTGTTTAGCCAATTCAGCTATTGCTTTTGTCTTTGTATCAATGTCAAAGATAACTCCCCAACGACTCCTGTCGTCTTATAAGCTCTTTAAGTTGTTCTTGTGTCATAATTATCCTGCGGCTGAACATTCTATACCTAAGTTTCTAACTTTCTCAGCTATAGCATTTAGTTCATCTATATTTACTTTTATTAATGTATCAAGTGGCGTATCTCTATCCAGTGAATATATCATCACTAAAGCAGGTTGTAACTCCTCTAAGACTTTTAACCACTCTGCAACCTCTATTTCTGAGGTGTTATCTATTTTTTCACCACCACTTTCCCCTTTTAGGAACATGGTTTGAATAATAACCTCTCCTTTAAACTGTTTAATGCTATCAATTACAGCTCTTAAAGAATATTTAAATTGAGGTTGATTGACAAGGTTTATTGTATTTTCGCTTGCTGAGTCAATTTTCAGTATCGCTCTATCTACTTTTTCTAGTGCCGAACGAACACTACTGTTATTAACTCTTGTTGCATTACTTAGCACAGCAACTTTAGCCTCTGGAAACAACTCATTTCTTAAAGAAATTGTAGAATCTATAATCTCCTCAAAATCGGGATGCAAGGTAGGCTCACCATTTCCTGCAAAAGTAATAACGTCAAGCGTATCTCCATCTGCATGCATCTTTGTCAAACGTTCACGTAATTGCTCCTGAACTACAGCTTTAGAGTTATGACGCAATTTACCTCCATTTGCACCATTCCAACCACACTCACAATATACACAGTCAAAATTGCATAACTTGCCATTCACAGGCATTAAATTAACTCCTAAGCTAACTCCTAAACGTCTACTTTTTATAGGTCCAAAAATAACGTCTTCAAAAATATGTGTTGCCATTTTATTTTAAAAATATATTCTAAAATTACATTCTGAAACTATATCAAGCGTTTAGATTCAGCTTTATCTGTAAGTATCATAGACTCAAAATCTAATCCACTAAGTAAAACTACACCAGGCTGTTTTCCTACTTCTAAAGTACCATAAATGTCATCTATACCAAGAGTTATAGCTCCATTTTCTGTAGCCATCTTCACTATCTCAGCCAAAGAAAGATGAGAGAACTTATTTTGTAGGGCTTTCATCTCCTCAACCATAGATAGAGAAACATTAGAGCTTAAAGAATCAGTACCTAAAGTAACTAAAACACCTTCTTCTTGTAACATTACAAGGTCTGCCATGTTATTCTCTATATAAAGATTAGAAACAGGACACATTACAACAGTAATTTTATCTCCTAACTTAGATTTCATTTTCTTGATATCGTCACGAGTAGCATAGATAGAGTGAACTAGTAATATTCTATCTCTATCAGCTGAAAGACCTTCATAAATAGCATCAAATTCGCCTCCACCACCCAAATCTAACGACTCCTTAAAGTGAACAGAAACGATACCATCAGCTTTAACTCCATTATCACCTATTTGAGAACCTCCAGTTAAATTTATTAACTCTTGCTCCATAGTGTAATTAGCGTGAGGACCTATAGAAGATACGAAACCATAAGCTCTAGACTCTTTTACTCTTTCTAAACCCCACTCGTAAGTTTGCTGAGCTGTATTGCCGTCCATATCGTACAATTCGATGAAGTTAAAATATTTTATCTTACTATTTTTCTTAACATCATAAACATAGTCATTGTTATTATGGTCACCCACAGCAACAACCCCCTGTTGTGCCATTATAGCATCCCAATATTGAGCTGCTTCTATTTTTGTAGGCTCTGCAATTTCATCCTTGATTTTTATTTCTATAATAGTACGAATAAACTCTCCTAACCCACCCCCTGGAGGAATCAAGCCCTTAACGTAAGAGTATTCAAGGTGGCTATGACAGTTTACGAAACCTGGGACTAAAACTCCATTATAAAATTCAACATTACTACGTGAATCAATATCCTCAACTCCCAATTCTATGTTTTCAACAACTCCATTCTCGTCTAAAGTTATAATACCATTTCTCTCAAACTTATTTGAGATAAGTAGATAATGCGCTGCTATCTTTCTTTTCATAAGGAACTGTTATTTTTCGTTTAAAACTATTTATATTTAGTACACTATCTATCAACATTTGACGTGCTACAAGTTTTGGATAGTGGTATTTTATCTCTAAGGTATCAAATCTAACATACGGGGTATCAAGTTTTTTGTCTTTTCTCGATGTTTTAACATTTAAGAAAGTAACTATAGCCTGATTAAACTTCTTAGCATCGTATTTTAGAATCATGTTGTCATTTTGTACAGGCTTATTTTTATTATATTTTGAAAACCAACGTGTTGTACCATTTTGAAGTTTACCCGATATAGTATCTTTAAGAGTTACATTCATTGAGTGACTTCTATTTTTATCGAGCGTATCTATTGTGTATACAGCCCTAATTTTAAGCTCTCCTGTTGCATCAAGATTTACCTTGATTATAGTGTTATCAATAGAATCTACATCATTAATATACATAGAATCTAAATAGAGAGTACGCGCAAAAGTGGTATCTGCTCTTTTGTCCCAATCAGCTAAAACCTGTGCATTGTAGTTATATTTAGACTTTAGTTTTGCAACTTCCTGAGTAAGCTCGTTAATCAATGACGGAAGAACATTACTCTTTCTTAACATTTTTTTCTCTAATGTATACTCAAAATCTTCAATTGTCACTCCATTTTTCTGTAACACCTGATTAAAGAAACAAGTAGTATCTCGCTTTACACTCTTTGTTAGTTCTGCCATAACAGCATCATGCATAGCCAAGTCAAAGAATACTGACTTTAATGTATCATCGTCAATATACTTAGGCGAACTACTACACGCCGATAAAAGTAACACACATATTATTAAAAAATTTCTCATCAAAGTAAATAAATTAACTTACATAAACTTCTAAAAAATGAATTATGGGGAGTTCTATAAACTGATTTTTAGAAGTTCCCTTATATTAATCCTGTCGCATAGTTAGATGTGTCGTTAAATAAGCTATAAAACTATTTATACAGACAACTACCAACACTATAGAAATAACATCTGACCTAATCAACTTAACAGGATATTTATCTATTAAAATAGATTGGCTATTTATAGAAATTAATCCAAAATAATCTTGAAGTAAAACCAAACCTATACCGAAAATAGCTCCTAGTAATAAACCTCCCAAAGTTATTAATAATCCTTGATAAACAAATACATTTTTTATAAATTTATCTGTTGCACCCATTGCTTTCAACGCAAAATTTGCACTCTGTTTATCAGTTATTAACATAATCACTGCCCCTACCAACGTAAATGAAGCAATCACCAAAATCATTACTATTAATAAAAACACTCCTCGTTTTTCAGCTGCCATCACATCGTATAGCCATTCCTTCTGTTGATAACGATTTTTGACAGCAAATTTATCACCTACCAACTTTTCAATTTCAGCTATAACCTGCTTCTCATTGGCTTTATCTGCTAGCTTAATCCCTATCTGTGATCGCTGACCTTGTATCGAAAATAACTTTTCAGCAAAACGAAGCCCTGTAATGATATATTTTGTATCCGTTTCCTCGTCAAGAGTAAAAACTCCATTAGGTCGCGCACTTTCATTATTATAAAATGAACTTCCTAAGAAACCTGAATTACCTGTTTTTGGCACATAAAAATTTAAGGTTTCATACATAGCAAGATTTACTCTTAAATCATAAGCTACACCCATTCCTATAACTGCATAATCTAAATCTCCAAGTTTTAAATCAACATTTCCAAATGTAATAAGAGAATCTAAGGTTGTAATCTGTCTATAATTATCATCAACACCCCTAACTGTCGCAATAGTCTGCCTGCCTCTATATTCCACCATTGCATTATCTTCTAGAATCTCAGAAAATTGATACACACCATCTATTTCAGACAATTCAGAAAGAGGAAATTCATTGATATCAAAAAATTTTCCCTGCTTAGGTGTAATAGTTATTTCTGTGTCAAAATTAGAATATAAAGTCTTTAGAACATCCTCTAAGCCGTTATACACACTCATTACGATAATCATCGCAGCTGTAGGCACAGCAATAGCTGTCACAGTCACAATAGATATAATATTTATTATCGAATGTGACTTCTTTGAGAAGAGGTATCTAAAAGCAATAAACCACTCTATTAAACGACTATTCCTCAGTGTCGACTTCATCTTTTAACTCAGCAGTTGTTACTTTTAACACGCTTTCTATATTTTCTGCATATTCCATAGAGTCATCTAAGAAAAAAGCAACTTCTGGAATAGATTTCATCTGATTTTTCATTCTCTTTGCAAGCTCTTTTCTTAAGAACCAAGCATTTTCTTGAATCTTAGTCATAATCTCCTTACTTTTGTTAAAAGGGAAAACACTAAGATATACTTTTGCAAGAGCAAAGTCAGGACTAATTCTTACTACTGTAATAGACACTAATGCCCCATTTACAAAAGCACGACCTTCTTTTTGGAAGATATCGCTCATATCTCTTTGAATTTGTCTTGTTATTTTTTGAGAACGTGTTGTTTCTAATATTTGCATAATTTTATTTTTGTTTTAACAAGAGTTCTAAGAACTCTCTTTTATTTTTTTAATTTTATAAAGTTATAGTAGACACCCACTGTAACATTCATTTGCGATAATGGAGACTCAGTAAAAGAACTCGCATTATATTTTGTTGGATTTTTAAGAACATCCGAAAGTCCATACACATATCTAAATTCTGCAATTACTTCTATCTTTCCGAAACGAGCACCTACACCTGCCCCTCCCATAATCCCGTAATTAAATACGTTATCTTTTATTGCATCAAATTCATAGTCAATTTCTTCTTTTACTACTCCATTTTCTTTATAAGTTATATTTGAACTACCTAAGGTCATACCTACATAAGGACCAGCATTTAAAAAGAATGACACATTATCTTTTTTCCCGAAAGCAACATGAGGCTGCCATAAGAAAGGTAACTCAATTTGTTGTAACGACCTTTCATAAGAATTTTGATAGTCTTCACCAGTCATATACTTATAGCCTGTCTCAACATAATTAAGGTCAACTTCAATACCTCCAACAAACTTATCACCTCCTCGGTATCGGTAACTAACACCAAAAGTAGATTTAATATCCGTCATTCGTGTTTCCAAAAGAGGCATAAACGCAACTGTAGAAGAGCCTGCACCACCCCTAACACCAAAAGCGTGTTGCGCACTCAATTCTACACTACAAAGAAACAGCGTAATTAATATAAGAAATAATCTTTTCATTAATATTATTTAAATAGTTTACTAATGTCAATTGTTATGGTTTGTTCCCAGTTCGCTTTAGTTTCGAAAACATTCATTTTGTTATCATCACTAAAAATAGCTACCTCCTCTGGGGCAATTTTGGTTAACAGTTCTCCTGTGTCCCATTTGCCATTCTTATTAACATCTTTAATTACTTTTATTTTATAAGTACCTGGAGCTACATAATCAAGAGTATGAGAACCATTGTTGGTATACTTATTCCTATACGAAACCGAAGTATTTTTAGTTCCAGATAGCAATTCAACTACATAATTTATAGTAGTATCTGCGTTAATTACATCTAAGATAATAACACTAGCCTCCTCAGGATTCATAACAGTAATTTTCTGAACTAACGAATCACTAACCTCTCCCTTAATATTAACAAAAGTGCTATCCTTTAAATCTAAGAAATAAGTTGTATTAGGTTGCCAATCTGCTTTTAGTCTCCATATTAATGCCGTAATGGAATCTTGTTCAAAAGTAAAGTTTACTTTCTCACGCTTTAAGTCTTCAACCTTAGTTGGAGCTTTCTCTTCCATTTGTCGTCTATCTCCTTTTACTTCTTCCTCAGGGATAGCCATTTCTAAGGTCGCAAGTTCCTTGTTAAACTCTTTTATTGGAATGTTTAAGTTAAACTCAACATCATCAACTACATTTTTATTATCTGCTTTGAATGCTTTTAACGAGAACTTAATAGTATTCCCTCCCATAATAGGTGGCATATTTCCTTCTGTAACATTTGGCATCTCACCATCTTCTGGACGACCTTCACCTTCTGGACGTTCGCCATTAGACTGTCTCTCACCTCCTTTTTCAGGTCTTTCACCATTACCTCCTTTTTCGCCTCCTGATCGGTTATTTTGTCGACTTTGTCTAGCTGCTTCACGTGACTTTGCACTAAAGCTAAATAAATTTATCTTTCGTGAAGCTATAGAATCTTCTCCTAAAGTCGATAATATATGATAATTAATTGCTCCTTTCAAAGTATCTGGCAAAACTGAATCAGGTTGCATTATCCAAACAGTTAAAGTATCTCCTGTAGGTTTAAACTCCGAAAACAAAAGACTCTCATCTATACCTTCAAGTTCCACACTCTCAACCTTTGCACTATCAGCAGCAAAATAAAAATTTAAGATTCCTCTTTGAGTACGTTCCATATCTTGCAAACTCTGTCTTCTCTTCTGTCTCTCTGTAAAAGACCTAAATTGAAACTGAGGAGTAGCTTCTATAGTTTTCCTGCGGTCATTATACCACATTTTAAAAGGTGGCATATCTGTAGGATTGTGGACTTTACTTGAAAAGGCTACTTTATCATCACCAACATCATAATAAGAATTATTATTCTTATCCTCAATACCATAAACAAGATAATCCATGTTTTTCAGGTTCGTTGCGATAAAAACTCCATTAGAGTCTGTCCTTGCAACAGACAACGGACGACCTATATATAATGTTGAATCAACTTCCAATGAATCATTATTAGAATCATACAAATACACTAAACCATTAATTATAGTATCACCAGTTTCTGCACTTACAAGCTGTCCTGTCATAACAAGTGAGTCAATGTGCTCTCCTGTAGAAAATATATAACTAAAATTCATAAGGGCATTACCCTCATTATTATCTTGTATAGCTTTTCCAAAGTCTATCTTATAAGTTGTTGCAGAGTCTAATTCTGACTCCATAGTAATCTCTAAGCTACGTCCTTTTATCTTAAAAGTAGGTCGCTTAGTCATAGGCGGTGCAATAACTATCTCTTTTTGCGCATCTTTCAACACACTATATTCATCAAAAGTTATTACAACCTTCGTAGCATTAAAATTTGTTGTGAAATTACTCGGAGAGATAGACACTATCTTAGGTGGAAGTGTATCTTTAAGCCCTCCTGTAGGAGATGCAGGATTTGCACACCTAAAAAAGAGACCAGATGTAAAAAACAACAAAATTAAAATATATGATACGTAAATTTTCACCTATTCCAAAATTAAAATGTAAACTTATTAATTAATTCATTAACATATAGAAGTCTGTAAAAATAATTTAAGGGGAGCTCAACAAACTCCCCATTAAAATTTTCTTTAAGAAATTTGACTTCCTATTGTTGCTTCACCATCAGGTGAAACTGTTTGCAACTTACCTGTAGCATCCTCTGCCATAAGTATCATACCCTGTGAAGTGATACCTTTTAGCTCACGTGGTGCTAGATTAGCAAGTACTATAACTGTTTTACCTACCATATCTTCTGGTGTAAAATGCTCAGCAATACCCGATACTATAGTACGAGTGTCTATACCTGTATCAACAGTCAGTTTTAACAACTTCTTAGTTTTAGCAACTTTCTCAGCAGCTACAACTTTCGAAACACGAATATCCATCTTTGTGAAATCGTCAAAAGTAATAGTCTCTTTCTGAGGCTCAGCTTTATACTCTTTTGCTAAGTTAGCAGTTTTTGTATCTTCTAATTTTTGAAGTTGCTCGTCGATTTTAGCATCATCAATTTTCTCAAATAATAATTCTGCTGCACCAATTTTGTGACCTTCAACTAATAGATTGTCCTCGCCTAACTTATCCCAGTTGTATTTCTCAACATTTAACATACCTAGCAATTTAGCTGCACTAAATGGCATAAATGGCTCTATAGCTATTGTTATGTTAGCTGTGATTTGTAAAGAGATATTTAAAATTGTTTTAACTCTTGCCTCGTCTGTTTTAATAACTTTCCAAGGCTCTGTATCTGCAAGATATTTATTACCTATACGTGCTATATTCATTGCATCTTTTAGAGCTTCTCTGAATTTATAGTGTTCAATATTAGCTTCTAAAGATTCTTTAACAGCAGCAACATTAGCTAAAGTTTCTTTATCAAAATCTGTCAACTCACCTTTAGCGGGCACAAGACCATCAAAGTACTTGTTTGTAAGTACAAGAGTACGGTTAACAAAGTTACCTAGGATAGCTACAAGCTCATTATTGTTACGTGCTTGGAAATCTTTCCATGTAAAGTCGTTGTCTTTAGTTTCTGGTGCAGAAGCACATAAAGCATAACGTAAAACATCTTGTTTTCCTGGGAAGTCCTCTAAGTATTCATGTAACCATACTGCCCAGTTACGAGAAGTAGAGATTTTATCACCCTCTAAGTTAAGGAACTCATTAGCTGGCACATTCTCTGGTAAGATATAACCACCATGTGCGTTTAACATAGCTGGGAATACGATACAGTGGAAAACAATATTATCTTTACCAATAAAGTGAACTAACTTAGTATCTTCATCTTTCCAGTATTTTTCCCAATCAGGTGTAAGATCCTTTGTTGCAGAAATATAGCCAATAGGCGCATCAAACCACACATAAAGAACTTTTCCTTCGCCACCTTCAACAGGAACAGGAATACCCCAATCAAGGTCACGGCTCACTGCACGTGGTTGAAGACCTAAATCTAACCAACTTTTACACTGTCCATAAACATTAGGTTTCCATTCTTTATGGTCTTCTAATATCCATTTTTTAAGAGTCTCCTCATGTTTATCAAGAGGTAAGAACCAATGTTTTGTTTCTTTTAACTCAGGAACAGCTCCTGTGATAGCAGATTTTGGATTTATAAGATCTGTAGCGTTTAGTGTAGTACCACATTTTTCACATTGGTCACCATACGCTTTATCATTTTGGCAATGAGGGCAAGTACCTGTAATATAACGGTCTGCAAGAAACTGCTTAGCCTCAGCATCATAATATTGCATAGTAGTCTGCTCTATAAACTCTCCCTTATCATGTAGGTACTTAAAGAAGTCAGAAGCAGTCTCATGATGAGTAGGCGATGTTGTACGTGAGTAAATATCAAATGATATTCCTAAACCCTCAAATGCGTTTTTGATAATATTGTGATATTTATCTACTATATCTTGAGGAGTAACTCCCTCGTTTCTTGCTTTAATTGTAATAGGAACTCCATGCTCATCTGAACCACAAATAGAAATCACGTCCTCACCTTTATTTCTTAGGTAACGAACATAGATATCTGATGGGATATAAACCCCTGCAAGGTGTCCTATGTGTACAGGACCATTTGCATAAGGCAAAGCAGAAGTTACTAAATGTCTTTTGTATTGTTTCATTATTTTTTGTAAAAATTTAAATCGCATTTCTGCGCTATATAACTTTTGAGTATTCATGGAACACTCATTTATAAGTTTTAACTTACCACGTCGGATAAAAAAAAGACGGTGTATATTCTATTTCGTGCCCTCCATCTTCATTAAAGATAACCGTCACCAAATCAAAATAAACCTCAGTAATACCTTGAATACGGTTGGTATTAAGATAATCTGCCGCTCCTTTTGTTAACTGCTTTAGCTTTCTTTGCTCAAGAGACGACATAATAGAATTTACAGCATGGTGCATACGTGACTTTACTTCAATAAACCGCAATTCATTATCTTTTATTGCAACAATATCCAATTCTGCACGTAAACTTCTCACATTTCTGTCAATAATGACAAAATTTAGCTTTTCTTGTAAGTAGTCCGCGGCTAGTCGCTCACCCTCTGCGCCTTTTATTTTATTAAACGACACTATTTTAATAAGAAGTTGATATCGTCACTAGAAGAATACTCTTTTGGCTCTTCACCATATTGGAATACACGTAAAGTGCGTTCACCTACAAGTTTAATAGAATCATCCTCAACAACAAACATACATCCTTCACGCAAACCTGCAACTCTCACACCTCTATTAGCAGCTAAATACTCTTCGATTCTTTGCTCTCTTGTTTCACCAGCGTGGCCATCTGGGTGAGCATCAAGATAGTGAGGATTAATTTGGAAAGGTATAAGGTTTAAGCATTTAAATGATGTTGGCTCAACGATAGGCATATCATTAGTTGTACAAAGTGTAGGACAACTAACATTAGAACCTGCACTCCAACCTACAAAAGGTGTTCCTGCTTTTACTTTTTCTGTGATAACTTCGTAAAGACCTTTATCTTGCATATTTTTCACTAAGTGGAAAGTGTTACCTCCACCAACAACTATAGCTTCAGCATTCATGATGGCTTCACGAGGATTTTCATATTTGTGAACTGAATCTACTTCAATACCTATCTCAGCTAAACGCTCAGCAACTTTAGCTTGATATAAATCATACGAAAAAGTAACGGCAGCATAAGGCACAAACATAACTTTCTTAACACCTGATTTTGCTAAAAAATCTTTAATATTATTTTTAGGATATTCTAAATATTTCTCTCCTGCATTAGTAGAGTTGCTTATTAATAATAGTCTCATTTTGATTATTTTTTTGAATTATTTTACTTAATTTATTTTATCTTAGGTTCAATTAAAAGAGTATTGCTATCAATTGAACTGCTAGTATCAAAAACACCATAGCCACAGGATAAACCGTTGCATAAGCAACACTAGGAGCTGTAGTATCTGTCATAGAGTCTGCTGCTGCAAGACCAGGAGTACTTGTCATACCTCCTGTGATAGCACCCATCAAGTCTAAGATATTTATTTTCAATACGTATTTACCAACAGCTGCCGCAACTATCATAGGAACTAAAGTTATTAAGAAACCTGCAATAAATAGTGACCAACCACTTTCTAAGAAAGTAGCTACAACTGTCTTTCCTGCACTTGTTCCAACACCTGCAAGGAATAAAATAAGACCTAGCTGACGTAAAAGTTGATTTGCCGAGCCACTCATAGTCCAAACTATAGGACCTGTTTTACCTATAGCACTTAGGCTTAATGCGATAAGTAGAATGCCACCTGTTAGACCAAAAGAGAAAGACATTGAACCACCAAAATCTAAAGATATCTTACCAAAAAGAACACCTATCACAACACCTAAAGCAATAGGAAGAAGGTCTGTATCTGAAAGTCTCTTAGCATCATTACCTAACACTGTTAGAGCGCCTTTAAGGTTTTCTTTTTCACCAACTATTGTTAATTTATCACCCATTTTAAGAGTTAAATCAGGAGTTGGAGCAAGGTCCAAACTACTACGACGAACTCTAGTAATAGTACAACCATAAGTTTGTTGTAAATTAAGCCCTTGAATAGTATTACTTACTATAGCTTTATTAGTAACCAAACCTGTAACAATATCTAAATCTTCACCTAAAGGAAGATCACGATCACAAACCTCACCAATAAACATTTTCATTTTACCTAGAGATTCTTCTGTACCTACAGCTTTAACTAAGTCTCCTTCACGTAATACACTTTTAGCTGTTGGGGTAATAAGATCTTTTCCACTCATAATACGAGAAACAACAGCACCTGTCATAACGCGAACTTTAAGATCTGCTAATGAGCGGTTAAAAGTGTTTGTATTTGTAACTTTGAACACACGACTTTGAACTTTTGGATATAGCTCTTTAGTTCTGTTTTCAATTTCTTTCTCTACATCTTTCACTCTTTGGTTTAATATCTTAGGAAGTAATTTAACAAAAAGAATCACCCCTATCACACCAAACGGATAAGCAATACCATAAGATACAGCACTTTGGTCTCCAGCAAGTTCCTTAGCGGATGCAAGACCAGGAGTACTTGTTAGCGCCCCTGTCAATAAACCAACAGTTTCTACTACTCCAAAACCAAAAATAAATTTAGTCGCAACTGCGGTAATTGCAGCAGCAGCAATAATAACAATTGCCAAAAGAACTAATGATTTTCCTTTAGAGCGGAAAGAGTCAAAAAAACCAGGACCTGCTTGCATACCTATAGTAAAGATAAACAACACCATACCAAACTCACTAAGGGCAGAAGGTAT
>JAWXTP010000055.1:0-17808 GCA_044433415.1 Rikenellaceae bacterium | reverse complement strand
AATGCTCCTGCTCCTACATATCAACAGCCTATGAATGCTCCCGCTCCTGTGTACCAAGAGCCTGCGAACACTTCTGCTCCTGCATATCAACAACCTGTGAACACTCCTGCTCCTACATATCAACAACATGTGAACGCTCCTGCTCCTGCATATCAACAGCCAGTAAACAATGGGTACACAAGTAATGCAAATACAGAAAATGTTAACACAAGAATTGTTGATCAAAATTACCGCCAACCTTCTAATTTTAACAGTGGACAAAACGTACAACAAAGGAAAAAAGGCATATCAATAAAACTTTTAATTATAATTATATCTGCAGTCTTAGCATTAGCAGCAGCAACTGTAATTATTATTAATTATATGCCTTCTAAAGAATTATACCCTCGAGCATTCGGCAACGATAGTACAGAGTATAATACAGATAGTCTTACTATAACAAAACCAGATACTACTATTCTTGAACCTGTTACCCCACCTGTAAATGAATTAAACTTCTCTTACGGTACTTATGTTGGTGATATTTCAAATGGTAAAGCTAATGGAATGGGTAAAATGACTTATACTAAACGAACTCTTATATCTAAATTTGACTCGAAGAAGCGTTATGCAGAAGCTGGTCAATATGTGATTGGCAATTGGTATAACAACAGTCTTGACCATGGAAAACTTTATAACAAAAACAATATAATCATTGAAACACTAACAATAGGTAGAGCAGAATAATGATTCAAAAACTAACTTTTATATGGCTAATATGTATTGCTTGTACTGTATCTACGGTACAAGCAAAACCTACTATAACCTTTGCAAGCGAACATATAGAGTCTATTTACCAGAAACTCCCTAAAACACAAGATGGGGAAGTAATTAATACTATTTATGATTTTAATATCAAAATAACAAAAAATAATAATACAATTCAAGACCTAGGTATAGCACTAGATAATATAGAATTTGAGGCTAAACATATTAAACCTTTTATTGAGCGAAAGTTATTAGAATTATTATTAGCTAAAGACACCTACGAAATAGGCTTAATTTTAAGCCATAGTAAATGCCAAATATACTATAACGATATAGATTACAGTAATGGTCTAAATTGGGATTTAAAAGAAGGTGTAAAACTATTTAGAAACTTCACAAGTTACTTATATCAAAATAACAATGACTATTGTAATTTTAGCTTAAAAAACAATCAAAACGAATTTGAGATTACATTTCCAATCAATATACAAACATTAACTGACAAAAATAAAATGGAATTAGAACTTGAATTTAAAGATGTTTTATTTTCAGATTATGATGTTAATATATATGAAAAACCTCACAATAAAAGTAGGTATTATAAGATAGATAATATATATGTAAATAGCACAGATTTCTTTTATGTCGAAACAATTAATAACGCTACATTTTATACCTTAGATGAATGGAATTTTGACCCCGTATTCTCTTTAGATTATGAAGTAGAATCTTTTATTAACCTATTCCATTTTGCTAATGACAACACAAAGCATATAGATCTTGATATAAAACAATGGATGTATGGTAACAAGAACAAAGAGTTTACAATATCACTTGATAAAATCATTTCTTATTGCAAAACATTTGATATAACTGTGTACGTCGGAATAGAAACAAGAGATAACAATCTAATAGAAAGTACGATATTACTAGAAGACAAAACAATGAAATTTATACATATCCTACATATAAACACTGACATAACATCTCTACTAAAAGCAACAAGCGATAATCACGGAAATGCAAAAGTAAACTTATACGCATATATACCAACTGATAATATTGAGAATATATTTAATGATAAATAATCATAAACAAAAACATAATAAATTTAAATAATTATGAAAAGACTTTTTACTATCCTACTATTAACAATTTTGTCTAGCTACAATTGCACATACGGACAACTTATTAAAAACCTATTTAACAAAGACAAAAGTCAAGAAAAAGAGGTTAAAATATCAGGTAAATATTATTACGGTGAAGGCTTAGACGAAAATCTAAAAACTGCTCAAGCCAATGCTTTTGACGATCTAAAATTAATGATTTTAGAAGAAGCTATGGAACACAATACCGAATTAACAAATGCTGACTTCAAAGGATTTGAAGAAGATATGGAAACTATGGTTTTTGAATTAGAAGGTCGCGTTAAAGTAATAATGTTTTTAGCTAAAAACAAAGTAAAATTTGAATCTACAAACAATCGAAAGTTTTTTATAATTAGGAACACAAATCGCGGAGCAAACGTTGTTCCTAAAGAAGAGCCAACAACAGCAGCCGATAACACTCAAGAAGAGAAAAAACAGGAAGCGGAACCTAAGATAATTACAATAACTTCAGGGACAACAACTACTACTTCAACAACTACTACTTCAACAACTGCTGCTTCAACATCAAGACCTGCAACATCAAGACCTACATCGACAACAACTAGACCTTCACAAACAACAGACACTGAAACGTCTAGCACAACTAAAAGGCCAGAGACTAGCAATCCAAATTCTTACCAAACATCATACGCGGCAAGAAAAACAAATAACTCAATAATAAATCAATTATTATCAATTAAACAATATGAGGAAGCACGTCAAATATTAAACAATAATAAAGTCAATGGAAAGCTAATGTATGGACAATTAGCAACATTATCGAATCCTCATAATTGCTACTTTTTAGTAATAGACAATAGAGAGGTTATTGACATACTGGACAAATACAACGGATCAAACAACCAAAGTTTGTTAACTGGCAACATCGTAGATTACAGAACAACCCAAGGTGTTGTTTTATGGATAACTATATTATAATCAACATAATGACAATAAAGGAGTTGAGGAATATTTCAGAAAAATTGATTTATTACCCTCCTATAATTAAATAACAATATGAAAAAAGCCATAAAAATATCATAACTTTTTCACCCATAATGAATTATTATATTTTTCATGGCGTTTACATAATACCGCTGAAAGAAAATTAAAAAATTATGAAAAAAATACTATTATTAATAGCTGCTATAGTTTTAATGCTACCATCTACAATATTATCACAAGAAATTGTAGATATATCTATAACTGATATGAGCAATGAAACATTACGAAACAAAATGAGTAAATCAGCAACAGCCTTAATCTCCGAAATTAACAAATCTTATTTTTCGAATAATCGTCCTAGTCTTTCTAACATAAACATGACAAACCAGGCACGTCAAGATGTTTTACAAATATGGGACAATTCAACATTTCGTTGTATTGAAACGGAATTATATTTAAGATGCCTTAATACAAGCTCTGGGTTCCAAGTGCGTAATATCCCTATCATTGTAAAAGAAGGTAATGAAAATCAAGATCTTGTAATTAACTTTAGTAGCACAGGAGCTATAAGTAATATATATTTTGCTATTGAAAATCATCGTTACCAAGCGGTTATGAAATCTACAAATTCAGTTACTGATATGCGCCGTCGCCAAATGATTCTGAATTTTATAGAAAACTTTAGGACTGCTTACAATCGTAAAGACCTTCCTTTAATTAAAGATATGTATAGTGACCAGGCACTAATTATAACAGGCTCTGTTTATCAAACCGTTGACACCGAATTTGGGGGCTTACCTGTAGAGAAAGTGAGATATAATAAACAAAGTAAAACTCAATATATATCAAAACTTCAAAGTGTGTTTGCAAATAACAAATACATAAATATTATGTTTGACAACATTAAAGTTGCTCAACATCCTGCAAATAATGACATATATGGTGTAACACTAAAACAAGCATGGAGAACCTCAAATTACAGTGATGATGGTTGGTTATTTTTAGTAATACACTTTGAAAATGACAGCAAAATGTACGTAGATGTTCGCACATGGCAACCATATATGCTTAATGGGGAAATACTTCCAGACACTGAAATATTTAGTCTTGGAGACTTTACATTCTAAAATATTTTAATAATTTTATTATCAGTCAATCAACACAATAAACTTTGACTAACATGCTAAAAATTTAAAATTTATGAAAACTAAAATATTAAAAACATCACTCATTGCTTCTTGTGCTTTTATATTAACACTAACAGGCTACGCTAAGGAACAAGATAACCAAAATCCGAAAGTGATAATAGGCAAATGTTTTTCGACTAAAGGAGAAAAGATAAAAATAGAAGGTCAAGATGGCAATATCTACTTATTAGACAAAAATAGCATTGAAAGTTCTATAGTCATACAAAAAGATGATACTGACACAAATGTTCAAACTGCTAAAGGCTTTAAAGATATAAAAGAGGGCACTACTGTAGTAATTAACATAAAGGGTGTCGTATTTGTAGATATAAAAGAAACTAAAACTAAATAAGCACAAAACAACATTTTGTCTTTCAGGCTTATTTTTCACACCATGCTTTTAAAAATATAAAAATATGAAAACAAAAATGCTACGATATGCACTGATATATTTAATTTTATTATGTTGCACTTATACAGCTAAAGCACAAAATCAAAACAGTTCTTCTAATCTTATTATTGGAACTAATTACAAAGAAGTTAACGACACTCTTAAAATATTAAGTTCTGACGGAAATATTCATATACTTTCAAAGGATGATATTAACACAACTGTAATTGTTGATAAAGAGACTAGTTTGGTTAAAATAAATTCTGACAATAGCAGTGCAATAACAAAATCATTAGAACAAGACGTTGCTATTTTAAATATTGAAGGTATTACTGTTATGGTAAAAAGTAAAAAGGATATGCCTTCTAATAAAAAACCTGACTTAGCAACATCAAGAACTAAATACAAAGAAGTAGAAATCGAAGATACTGAGATTGAAAGTACATCTTATGACAGCTCTGAACAGTATGAAATTACAGCATCTATTGGTGGTGGTGTCTTAATTTACGAAGAGCTTATAAGTATAGTTAATTTAAAATTAAGAGGAACTGTCAAAGCGTCAGATAATTTCAGGGTTGGATTAAGTTTATCAGCTGATTCTTATAGTTTCACAGAAGATACAGAAGCTAATTCACTATATATGGCAAACATAATGCTAGGTTTTGATGTATCGTTATGGGAAAACACAGGAAGTAAAGGTTTACCTACAAGATTAATTACTGACCTAGGATATGGTTTAGATGTGTCTAATAATGAATATGATGGACTTGCATTTAACACAGGTTTTATGTGGAATCTTTCAAAATTCAATAACAATACAAAATTGAATCTATCGTTAGAGTATAAATATCAACAATTTAACAAAGATGATTTTGCTAGCGGTGTGTTAATTAGCATTGGGTATAAATTTTAATAATCTTTACTAAAGGGAACTTCTAGAAACTGGTTTATTCGATTTCTAGAATTTTCCTGTATCAAACATTATATCCATTAACAACTTATTTAAGAGGAGTTTCACAAACTGGTTTTATTCCATTTTGAACTTTTTAGAAGCTCCCTTAAAATATACAACAACACATAAATTATAAACGTCGTATTTGTGTCTAGCTTATCAACGACTGTCAATATTAATTTATTAAAGTACAAATACTATACAAAAATATTATGTTTAAAGAAAAAAAATGTTTACTAGTGCTACTTTTAATTTGTTTTTACACAAATAATGCAAGTGCACAATGGTTAGAAGCTAAAAGTGAGAAAGATGAACGTTCTGTGTCGATTAAAACGAAAGATGGTGTACCTAGCTCACGTATCATTGTAAGTTCTTCATTACCGTTAAATTACTCTAGTAATATGGGTGACGTAACTAATGAAACTGTTGGTTTCGGCTTTGTTAATGGGCTTAACACTGATACAATATACTTCTATTTAGTCGATGACTTCAAGCGTACACTAACTATCTCTGCTGATGGTTACCCTCCTATTTCTGTACCATTTGTTTTACTACCTAAAGAAACATATCGTTGTTTAGTGTATGACCCTAGTAAAGTTAATGAAGAAGAGGAGTCGTCTAATAATGTTAATACCGTTAACTGGCAATTTAAAATGGCTCAAAATTTTGACTTTGGGTTAGATGGTTTTATGGAAGACCAAATAGAAGCGCTAAACTGGTATACTAAAGCCGCTGAACAGGGACACGGACTATCTCAATCTACTCTTGGGGTAAAATATGCCTCTGGAGGTAACGGTTTTGATAAAGATCTTGTAAAATCTGCAAGATGGTTCTTGATTGCCGCACAACAGAATTATGACACTGCTCAATTTGCTATTGCTAACTGTTTTCTACATGGAAATGGTGTAAAACAAGACCTAGGTAAAGCATATTACTGGTTTCAAGAATCTGCTAGCAAAGGTATAGATGAAGCCCGTTATAAAATGGCTGATATGCTACTTAATGGTTATGGTTACGATAACGATGTCGACAATTTATTAGAGTGGTTTAGGTTCTTCGCTGACGAAAACAGATCTGACGCACAATACACATATAGTAAATTACTTCTAGGCCGTAAAGCATCATCAACAAATGAGGCTATTGCAATTGACTATCTTAATAAAGCTATTGCTTTATCTAATACAGATGCTATGGTATACTTAGCTGAAAGATGTTTTAATTCAGACCTTAGTCAATACAATGTAGTAAAGGGTATGGAATTATTACAAACTGCGGCAAATCTAAACAATATAGAGGCTAAAAGTTTACTAACAAAATATCAGCAAACCCTATCTCGCGAAGAGGTGTACACATATACAAAACGTTTTGCAGAAAATGGCGATTCTAATTACATGTTAGATTTAGCAAATATGTATTATGCAGGTGATGGTACTAAATTAAATTATGAAAAAGCATTTGAATTTTTCTCAAAAGCAAGTGAATATAACATAACAGATGCTTACACTGGTTTAGGTATATGTTACTATTATGGATTTGGTGTTCCAACAAATTATAACGAAGCATTTAAAAACCTATCTAAAGGTAGTGAAGGAGGAAAAAGTGAAGCTATTAGCGCTCTAGGACTTTGTTATTTTTACGGGCATGGAGTCACTCAAGATTACAATAAAGCATATGAGTTATTTACAAAATCTGACAATGGAAATAACGATATAGCTACAAATGGTCTTGGAATGTGCCACTACTTTGGTCAACCAATTACAACTAACACTTCTATGGCAATATCTCTATTTGAAAAAGCATTAGAGACAGAACATTACCATTCAGCTTATAATTTAGGTAATTATTACCAAAATTTAATAAACGACTTAGTAAAAGCCACTAATTACTACACTCTTTCTGCTGAAGCTGAAAATCCTGAAGCCCAAAATAAATTAGGTCTTATCCTTTTTAATCAAGGTATAATTAAAGAGTTTAATAAGGTTTCAAAAACAGTAACAGACACTGTAATTGTTGTATCAAATGAAGAAATTATTCGTAATTCTTTAAGTTGGCTTAAAGCAAGCAATGAACGTAATTATCTTATAGGTGGATACAATTATGCTTACGCCTTAATGTGCGCAACAAATAGCAATAGCCCTATTGCTGAATCTAGAGCTCAAGAGTCAATTGAGGTATTTAGATCGTTAGCAGAAAAAGGAAGTCAAGATGCAATGATAGCATTAGCCTATTACTATAAATTCAACCTTGGCATAGATGTAACTGAGGCTTACAAATGGAGTAAAAAAGCCGCAGAAGATGATTCTGGCAGCACAACTAAAAACGCTATGTACAAAGGTCTTTTAGGCTGTTTTGAGTTTGACGAAGCTCAAGCAATTGCTAATGCTACTAATATGTCCGTAAATGAGATTCAACAACTAGGTGCTAAAAATATGGCAGATGCAGCTAATCAAGGCTGTCCTTTTGTGTTTGATCGATTATATACATACGAGAGAGATATAAATGATGACAAAAAGACTGCAAAGATATGGTCTAAACAGGGTGATTTAATTCCTGACAACTTGAAATTAATCCCTAAACTTGTAGATTTTAAATAAAGGAAACTTCTAGAAACTAGATTTTAATACTTTTATATTTATGCAGGTTAAAAGCACATACATACAACTTTGATTAATTATGTGAGTCACACAGCCTAATCGGCTATTAATTAATTGAAGGTGACCCAAAAGGTTAGAAACAAAACAATCAGCCCCTGTTACATAACATATAGCAGGGGCTGATTGTTTGTTGTGAGTACTTATACATCACCTAAATACGCCCCACAAAACAGTAGGGCTTTATTTTTCAAGTAGTTACTTTTATAAAAATCACAAATTTCAAAAGTCAAGAAATGACTATTTTTGGTAATAGATTCAATAAAAACTTGCTATAATAAAAAAACATTAACGATAATTTATAGTCTTTTTATTACTTTTCTTTGAAGGCTTACTATTTTTTTGTTCTTTTTTAGAACCAGATGATTTTCCTGTTTGTAAAGTTGCCATACAAGATGTTGTAGATGCAACAACTGCTAATACAAATAGCATAGTTAATATACGCTTTATTCTCATATCAATATATTTTAAATGGTTAGTGAAGAAATTCTATCTTACACTGACAAAAGGTTACAAAAAATTTGCTGTCAGTTATCACAAATATAACAATTATTATCTCAATATCCAAATCATCATATTTGCAATCATGACTTTAACTCTTTTCAACATCTATGCCTAAACATTTATTCACAAGCTCGAATTATAAAGGAAACTTCTAAAAACTGGAGTTTAAAACTTTCAAATTTGAAATCCCCTTCTTTGAACTTTAAAATCTAAAAGCGTTAAAATCCAATTTCTAGAAGTCCCTTTTAGTTAAATTTACGTGACGCATAGTCTAAGTCAATAAAATATCATTATATTTGCAATCGTAATCGTAATCGTAATCGTAATCGTAATCGTAATCGTAATCGTAATCGTAATCGTAAAACTAACAAATGAAAAAACTACCTATTATTATTTTATTCCTAGCGTTAATATCGTGCCAAGAGACAACTACACAAGTGGCTACAGTAGTAGATGGTGTGGTAACAGTAAATGTAAATGATTTAAAAGATACAGTAACTTTAAATTTGTCAGATTTAGTTGAAAACATAGAGGTTGTACAGTTAGATTCTAAAATTGAGGCTTATGTATCTCCTTATACCCCAATGTTTTTTTCTGAAAATTACATAATCGCAACAGGTGAGCAAGTTAAATTATTTAACAAGAAAACTGGTGATTTTATCACGAATGTAGGTGCTCGAGGCAAAGGTCACGGAGAGTACAAAAACTCTGCTGGGAACATACATATCAACGAAGAAAATAGCTCTATCTATTTAGCTGATGGTATGGCTGCAACATGCATAATTGAATATGATTTACAAGGAAAATTCAAAAAACAACTCCCCTTAGCTGATAAGAGAACTATGAATTATCTAAATTTTATGATAGACAATGAAAAGAATTTAATAACTGTGTTCTCATTTCCTCAGAATGTAATAATTTGGCAACAAGATTTTGAAGGCAATTACATAAAAAAACGTACTACTGTTAATATAGGAAATGGAAATATTGGACTTCCATCTTCATTAGTTACAAACAACACCTTTAACGTACAAGTTAGTCAACTATTTAACAAGCAAGACACTCTATATAAATACAACAGCGAAAGCCATCGTATAAACCCAATTTTCACTGTGAAGTTAAACAATCCTGGCATAGTTAAAGAGTTTACAGAAACCGAGTCAATGATAGAATATATAGAAACCTCAAATAACTTTATAGGAACAATTACATCATTCGAAAGCGCAGATGAACTAAGCATGAAAGCAAATTTTGACAAGCATGTAATTGTAAATAAAAATGATCTGTCTGGAAGCTACATGCGTTTAGAAAACGATTATCTATTTAATGTCGAAATAGAAAAAATAGTAAGCAGTGACGGTTATTTCTATTTTCCTTATGATGCTGAGAAATTATTAGAAATAATAGAAAACGCTACCGATAAAGATCGCAAAAATATGAATCCTAAGATATTGGAAAAACTTGATGCTCTATATGAAAACCTTAACGAAGAAAGTAACATTACACTTTTCATAGGAAAAATGAAGTAAGGTTAATACAGTGTTGTGAATATTTTCAAAACAAAGCCACTCATTACAGAAAGAGGCAGATAAGAAACGTAAAAAAGAGCGTATAGAAAAAACCATACGCTCTTTAGCGGAAATTGCATTTTACCGCAAATTCCATTTTAGAAACCCCTAACTAAAACTACTTTATTTATATAACTTCCAACAAAATAACTAAGTCCTTATGTTCAATACAAAAGTACAATAATAATATATAATATAATGATATTATAATATCCAAAACTTATACATTTTTGAATACTAGTAAATTTTAGGTATTTTTAATAAACTAAAAAAAAGAACAAAAAAAAGGACAACTTTAACAATAAAATCATATATTTGCATTTAGTAACCCCATTTTATTCACATCATGATTAGAAAAAACTAAATTTAAATATAAACTATGAAAACAAATTTAAAAACAATCTCACTTGCATTATTTGCAATTATGATTTCATCATGTGCACAACAACCCACATTGATGGAGCGTGCAGAAAAACTACAACGCTCAATTTTAACATTAGACACTCACTGTGACACTCCTATGTCACTGCTATCTCCAACTTTTGACGTGACAAAAGAAGGTAATGGATGTGTAGACTTCCCAAAAATGCAAAAAGGTTCTTTAACTATTGAAAGTTTTGCTGTATTCACACCTCAAAAAAGTGGTGATGACTATGTAGAAGCTATGTACGCTAAAGCTAAGCGCCTTTATGACACTATGCAATGTATAGTAGCTGCAAATCCTGAAATAGTAGGCATGGTTTCTTGTCCTGACGACATGTACGAACTGAAAAAACAAGGTAAATTAGGCATACTTCCAACTATGGAAAACAGCTTACCTATTGGGAATGATATCGCTCGCGTTGATACTCTTTATGGTATGGGTGCACGTATGTTTGGTCTATGCCATAGTTACAATAATAACATCTGTGATTCGTCGTCAGATGCAGAAGGTGCTGTCTTTGGAGGTCTTTCTCCTTTTGGTGAACAACTTGTTACTCGCTTAAATGAAATAGGCGCTATGATAGATGTTTCTCACGCATCGGATGAAACTTTCTATGACGTGATAAAACTTTCTAAAACACCTATCGTTGCATCTCACTCTTCTGTACGCGCGCTTACTAACCACGATCGTAATTTCACAGACGATATGTTAAAAGCACTTAAAGGAAATGGTGGCGTTATTCAAATATGTATCCTTGACAGATATATTAAAGAATTTCCTAAGGACGAGGCGTATGAAGCAGAAATTTCAGCCGCTCGTGAGGCTTACTACAAAACTCCTAAAAGTGACACTACCGCAGTACGTAAAGCACGCGCAGCACTTTCAGAAATCAAAAGCCGTTACCCAGAACAAAATGCTTGTATAAAAGACTATGTTGACCACATTGATTATGTCGCTAAAAACATAGGTGTAGACTATGTTGGTATAGGTACTGACTTCGACGGTGGTGGTGGCGTTATCGACTGTAAAGACGTATCTCAATTAATAGGTATAACTGCTGAACTTATTTCTCGTGGTTATTCTGATGTAGATATAGAGAAAATTTGGGGTGGAAACTTTATTAGAGTATTCAATGAAGTTATCGCGTATAGTAAAACCCTAGGTTGTTGACTTTTTTGTAATATACTATAGCTCAACACTTTAAAAGACAGAAGTAAAATAGCACCTTTTCGTTACTAAATTAGTAATGGAAAGGTGCTATTTTTTTTGTTTAATATATTGAAAATAAGTAATATATCAGAATGTTAATAAAACATAAATTAAAAATGAATAAGAAGGTAATAATGTGCTTAAAATAAAAACGCCCCTCCCATAATTTTAGCAGACATATCAATAAAAACAACAACAAATAGTGATTTTTAATATAAAAATACATTTCTTTTCATTCATATTAGTGATTGCACAGGGCGCATTATTGAAATACCTTTGCAATGCAAAATACATAACAATTTAAGACATCAAAATTACTATTTATATCATATGAGATTATTTTATACTTTATTTTTCTTACCTACAATAATTTTTGCTATAGAAAATAACAATAAATACACTACAATAAGTGTCGAAACAGTCCCTAATGAAGGCGAAAACAAACGAACATTACTTAAAGGGTTGATCACTTCAAGTGAAGACTCATCTCCAGTTGCGTATGCCATGATACATATTGACGGTACAACTATCGGCACTCTAACTGATGATAAAGGTTATTATCAATTGCCTTTAATTCACGGAAATTATAAAGTAAAAGTAACACATCTTAGTTTTGCGGAATACTCATTTGATGTGAACAATACGACTCATCCAAGAAAAGATGATATAATCACAGACATATCTCTTACACCAATGGCTATCTCAGCAGAAAGTGTGATAGTAACATCGCAAAGTAAATCACAACAGCTTAAAGAACAGGGATTTGCGCTAACTTCTATAGGTACTCAAAAAGCATTGTTTTCAACAATAACAACCGACGAACTAGTGAACAACACACCAGGAGTCAAAATACGTCAAAGCGGTGGTTTAGGTTCAGATATGAACTATAGTATCAATGGACTTTCAGATAATTCAGTGAGGGTATATATAGATGGGGTATCTATTCGCAATTATGGAAGTAACTTTACGGTTTCAAGTATCCCTCCTTCACTAATCGAGAGAATAGATGTTTTTAAAGGAGTTGTACCTGCTTACTTGGCAGATGATGCACTTGGAGGAGCAATAAACATCATATTGAAACAGAACTCAATAAACATGTTAAATACTTCATATTCATACGGTTCCCACAATACCCATAGAGCAGATATTAATGGTCAGTTTCGTACAAAGAAAAGTGGAATTACAGCAGGAGCTTCTGCGTATTATAATTACTCTGATAACGACTACGAAGTGTGGGGTGATAATGTAATCTATGTTACAGATATGACCACATTTCGAAACGAAAATGTTAGAGCTAGGCGTTTTCACGACAATTACGAGTCATACGGTATGGCTGGAAACATTGGGCTTTCTCATGTAAACTGGGCAGATAAATTAAGAGCTGAAATTCGCTACTCAGAAATCAATAAAGATATTCAACACGGAGCATCAATGGAGGTAGTGTATGGCCAACGTCGTACCGAACAAAATTCTATAGTAGCAAATTTAACTTACGAAAAACGTAACATTCTCCCTCGTTTAGACGTAAAAGTTTTAGCATCATATTCTCACTCTAATCGCCTATTAATTGACACTTGTACTTACATTTACGGTTGGCATGGTGACATATACACAAGCAATGATGGGACACCTCTTGAGTGGACAAAAGGTGGTGGCGAAGGCGGCGCTGCATCTATGGAGAACAATATGGAAAACACTATTGTTGGTCGTATAAACCTAGATTATGCATTAGACAAAAACAGAAAACATAAGATATCGTTTAATACTATGTATTCTAATTTTAGTCGTGACGTAGAAGATCCTTACTTATCTGTATTAGAGCAGATGCTGACTGAAACTCGTATTATTAATAAATTGACATCTTCAATATCATATGACATTAATCTAATCAATGACAAATTGAAGAGTTCCATATTTTACAAACTATTTAAGCAAAGCGCAACTTTAGTAGACCCTATCGTAGAAGATGGGGTAACGATAGGGCAGGAATATAGTAATAATTCCTTGAATGGAGGTTATGGCGCTGCCTTGTCATATGCTGTTCTTCCTAAAGTATTAATAACTATATCGGGAGAGAAAGCAGTAAGACTTCCTAGTTTTACCGAACTTTTGGGTGATGTGTCAAACAATATTGAGGCAACAATAGATCTTAAACCCGAACAAAGTACTAACTTAAATATAGGAACTTTGATAAGTGACATTTCATTAGGTTTAAGTAGTAGAAACAAAATAAACATCAATGCAAACGTATTTTATCGTGACGTTTCAAACCTTATAGAAAAGTCTGTAGTAAATCAAAATGACGACCTTTATGGTTATGAAAATATAGGTAAGATGTTAAGTAAAGGTGTAGATGCCGAGATAAACTACACACGCCGATGTGTTAAAAATGAATTGTTTATTAGTGCAAACGCAGGTTATGCAGATGCTCGATTTAACCTAAAATACAATGAGTTTGGAGTAGCGTATGACCAATACAATAATCGTATGCGAAACCAACCATACCTTACAGCAGGTGGTGAAGTTTCGTTTCGCATATATAATGTATTTAACACTAAGGGCTCGCTTGCATTAAACTACAATACAAATTACACTCATGAGTTTTACGTAAATTGGGAATGTTATGGAAGTAACAACAAGGCAATTGTGCCAACTCAATTTACTCATGATATAGGGGCGGTGTACACTTTCCCAAAAAACAATTATTCCTTATCGTTTGACGCAAAAAATATATTTGACGAACAGGTTTTCGACAATTACGCTCTTCAAAAACCTGGCCGATGGTTATCTGTTAAATTCAATTGCCGAATATTTTAAGGAAACTTCTAAAAATTGGATTTTAACGCTTTTAGATTTATAAATTTCATCTTTGAATTTTTACAAATCCGCCGTGGAACCACCACGCTCGATTTATAAAATTCCAAATCTAAAACTTCTAAATCAAAAAAAAGAATAAAACCAATTATTATAACTTCCCTTAAATATTAATATAAAAATCAAAAAATCAAAAAAATGAAAAAAAAATTATTTCTTGCAGGAATTATATCCTTTGCATTAATTGCATGTTCGAAAGAAGATGTTGAAAACGAAAATAACAATGAAGGAGGAACAGAGACTGAGACTACTGCAGTATTTAATATGATGTGGAATGACAGTGACGCTACAAGCTCTACAACAGGAACATATCTTATGACTTTCTCTTCTGATTATCTTTCAGACAACTCAAACTCTATTACATTTAATGGAGCAGGTTATGAAATCGAGAGTACACGTACTGCATATGCTTATTCTGTAGGTGAATATTTATATAACTTTAGTTATGGTGGTGGAAACTTAACAAAATATAGTATGCCTGATACTGACGGTAGTGATGACTATAATCAAGAAGGTAATGCAGTAGCTATTGGAACTGCTGTTGGAAATACTTATTGCCGTGTTTCTTTAACAGATGATTCTACTGCTGCTGGACATAATGTTACAACAGTGAATGAATCAGATGATGAAGGTAACTACACAACAACTTCTGCTACTCTTTCTTACGGATTTGTTGACCTTTCATCTATGGCTGTTTCTAGTTATGGCACAGGAGAAATACCAACAACAGAATCATACGAAGAGGACGGTACTCAAGGTACTGACGTCTATGTATGGCGTACTCACTTCCCATACAAAAAAACTATCGGTACAAGCGAATATATGTTTTATGGTATAGCTCGTCGTAGATTGGTTGCATCAAGTGCATCTAGCGATGGAGACTATGATGCTACAGCAGGTGTAATGGTTGTTAAAGGTGGTAATTTCGCAAATATTGAAATAATGGAAGCTCCAGAATTTAACGGAGACCGTACAATAGGTCAAACTTACGGATACCGTACAAATCCTTTCTGTGAGTACAATGACGACATCTACCACGTAACAATGAGCAACCTTCGCATCCTAAAAATCAGCGGTACAACAGGTGAATATGATAGTTCTTATGACTTCGATTTACAAGATGCTCTTGGAGCTTCTGTATCAACTGGTGACTCTGGTTTAGGCGGAACAGGTATGTTCTATGCAGGTGATGGTATTGCATACGTTCCTTACAACGATAACAACCTTGAAACTGAAGATACTTATAAATGGGGTCTTGCACGTGTAGATTTAAACACAAAAACAGCAATTGCTCTAAATGTTCCTAGTAACATAAACTTATGGAGTTACCAAGATGTAGCTTTTAATGACGGTAAAATGTATATGGCGATATGCCCAAATGGGTCAACAGAAGGCAACATCTATATATTTGACATCGCAAGTACTTCAGCAGAACCAACAATAGGTGCAAAACTTGTAAATGGTGGATCGGGTTTCTACTCTTCGCTTTTCTAAACACGCGTTCTAATATTTTCTATAGGGGAGTTCTAATAATTGGTTTTATTCGATTTTAGATTTAGAAGTTTTAGATTTGGAATTTTATAAATACAGGCGTGGTGGTTCCCACGGCGTATTTGTAAAAATTCAAAGATGAAATTTATAAATCTAAAAGCGTTAAAATCCAATTTTTAGAAGTTCCCTAAATATACTATCGACATAATAGTAAAATAGGCTGACAAAAGAGTTTTTACTCGATTGTCAGCCTATTATTTTTTATTTCTACAGAAGGGGAAAGTGTTAAAACCTAGTTTTTAGAAGTTACCTTTATTTATCCACATCTCAAAAAGTTTATCTGAGAGAGAATATATCTTATTTTGTTCAATGATTAAATCTTTATCAAGTAGTTTTCTTGCTGCTGATTGAATGGAGCTTGCTGAACTTAGACTATATTTCTTTATAAAATCAACTGATTGTATTTGCTGAGCATGACCCTCCTTAGCTATTGCATAAAGTAATACCTTCTGTTTTTCGGGTATATTTGATAATATCTCACGGAAGATTGTGTCATACAAACCTATCATATCCATAACAGATATTTCTATAGTCTCCGCTGTACAAAACTCACCCTTCGCGGTATTTGCATAAGCCTCATTAAAACATTTTTGAATATAAAACGTATGACCATTAAATAAATTATACGCTTCAGCTATAACTTCGCGATTTATAAACTTATCATGTTTTATAAAATTCGTTTCTGCGAAATCAATATAAATTTCCTTGTCAATTGCTCCGAGTTCCATTACATCTGCCGAACGGTAAAATGGTCGAGCAGAAGATAAAAACATCGCTTGCATCATACTTCTTTCACTACCAGCAAAAATAAAATTACAATTCTTTATTTTTTGAATATGCGTACGAAGTAGTGCCTCTATGTTCTTTTCGGGATATTTAGCAATTTGCTGAAATTCATCAATAGCAATAAAGCAAGGCTTATCAACAGATGAAAGTAATGTAAAAATCTCCTCAAGCGTGTACTCTGGTTTATCTATATCACCAAGCTCAACACTAAAGGTAGGCATACCACTAAGAACATCAAAACCAAATTTCCCACTAAGAGATTTTAGTGTTTGAGCAAATAAATTAACCATCTTTTTACTTCTAGGAAACAATGTATTGAATAATGTTTTACCTAATATATAAGTAAATTCTCTAAGCGACGTTGTGTGTAGTATATCCAAAAAGAATGTATAGTAGTGATCTGAAATTTCTGGTTTATCATAACAGAATTGAATCAACCCCGTCTTACCCATACGTCGAGGCGAGATAATAACCATATTATTACCATTGGTGATAGATTTTACAAGCCTTGCAGACTCATTTACTCTATCACAAAAATATTCAGGCTCAATTCGTCCTGTTACTACAAATGGATTTCTATTCATTGCGAATCATGTTTTTCACAAAGCTAATCATTTATTTTGAATTATGCAAATCGCATGATTTAAAATAAATAAACCCAAAAGTATTGAATATAAAAACTCAACGCTCTTGGGTTTAATGGTTAATTAAGTAGTGTAAAACAATTATTGTCGTCGATAATTGTTATTATAGGGGAGTTCTAATAATTGGTTTTATTCGATTTTAGATTTAGAAGTTTTAGATTTGGATTTTTATAAAAACAGGCGTGGTGGTTCCCACGGCGTATTTATAAAAATTCAAAGATGAAATT
>JAWXTP010000054.1:0-17984 GCA_044433415.1 Rikenellaceae bacterium | reverse complement strand
GAAAACAAGCTAAATAATCGTCCTCGTAAAAGACTCGGATACCTCACACCAAATGAAAAATTTAAACAAATTATTAATATGAATTCAGTTGCATTTGCAGGTTGAATTCAGCATTTAAAATTATATAAAAAATGGAACAAAGTTTAAAGTATATCAACGACAATAAAGAACGTTTCTTAAATGAACTATTCGAATTATTAAGAATCCCTTCAATCAGTGCTGAGTCTGAGCATAAAGGTGATATGATTAGCTGTGCGGAACATCTTAAAGCCTCTCTACTTAGTGCAGGCGCTACAAAAGCTGAGGTTTGCCCTACAGAAGGTAACCCTGTAGTTTACGCTGAGAAAATCATTGGTGAAACCCTACCTACAGTACTTGTATACTGTCACTATGACGTTATGCCTGTAGCACCTCTAGAACTTTGGGACTCTGCACCTTTCGAACCAGAAGTACGTGAAGGTAAAATCTGGGGACGTGGTGCTGACGACGATAAAGGTCAAGGATTTATGCATGTCAAAGCATTTGAAGCGTTAGTAAGCACAGGTGAGCTTCCTTGTAATGTGAAGTTTATGCTTGAGGGAGAAGAAGAAATAGGCTCTCCATCACTTGAAAAATGGTGTTCTGACAACAAAGAAATGCTTAAATCGGATGTTATCTTAGTTTCTGACACAAGCATGATTTCTATGGATACTCCATCTGTTACTTGTGGGCTTCGTGGTATTTCTTATGTAGAAGTAGAAGTTACAGGACCTTCTCACGACCTTCACTCTGGTCTTTTTGGTGGCGCTGTAGCTAATCCTTTGAATGTACTATCTAAAATGATAGCTTCACTGACTGACGAAGATGGTAAAATCACTATAGACGGTTTCTATGATGACGTTATAGAGTTCACTCCTGAGCAAAGAGCTAAAATTGCGGAGACTCCTTACTCTGAGGAAGAATACAAAAACGGTATAGGTGTAAATGAACTTTCTGGAGAGAAAGGTTACTCTACAATAGAACGTTCGGGTACACGTCCTTCACTAGATGTTAACGGCATCTGGGGTGGCTACACAGCTGAAGGTTCTAAAACTATCATACCTTCAAAAGCTAACGCTAAAATCTCTATGCGTCTAGTTGCTAACCAAAACCATGAAAAAGCTGCTGAATTATTTGAGAAACACTTCAAAAAGATAGCTCCTCCTACTGTTACTGTAAAAGTAGACTACCTTCATGGAGGTGCTGCTTACAACTGTCCTGACACTTTCAACGGATATATCGCTGCTGAGCGTGCTATGGAAGTGACTATGGGTAAAAAACCTCTTCCTTTCTATAGCGGTGGTAGTATTCCTATCATTACTACTTTTGAGAAAGTTTTAGGTGTTAAGAGTGTACTTATGGGCTTTGGATTACGTACAGACGCTATCCACTCTCCTAACGAAAACTTCCCATTAGAAAACTTCTACAAGGGAATAGAGACTATCGTTCAATTCTATAAAGAGTATTCTCAAATTACCAAATAATTTAGTACCTTTGTGGAATTATATCACACGCACTGTTGTGTGATTTTATGGAATTGTAAAACATATATATATTAATGAGCGATATTAAATTAGAAATACCACGTGGCTGCTGTTTTGTCAACTCTAGTGATGAAGACAACATAAAAGCCATCCCTTGCAAGGGGTGTAACAAGCTAAATAGCAGTGACTGGTTAGAAGATATAGATACTCTTAACAAAAGCGATATTTTTGAAATTCGTTTTAAAAATACTCGTAAAGGCTACTACCAAAATGTGAACCAACTAGCCTTAAAAGTTGGTGACATCGTAGCTGTTGAAGCTACACCTGGGCATGACATAGGCATTATCTCTGCCTCGGGCGAGATGGTAGGCAAGCAAATGCGCAAAACTGGTTTTAGACCTAATGGTTTTGAATTTAAAAAGATTTATAGAAAGGCTAAACCTTCTGACATTGCAAAATGGCAAAAGGCCATACACCTAGAACACAAAACCATGATTTCTTCACGTCAAATTGCTGCATCACTAGAGCTAAACATGAAAATCGGTGATGTAGAATATCAAGGCGATGGTGCAAAAGCTATTTTTTATTACATAGCTGATGAACGTGTTGACTTTAGAGAGCTTATCAAGATTTTTGCTGAGCAATTTAAGATACGTATAGAAATGAAGCAGATTGGTGCGCGCCAAGAAGCAGGACGTATTGGAGGTATAGGTTCATGTGGTCGTGAACTTTGCTGTTCTAGATGGGTATCAAACTTTGTGTCTGTAACAACTTCTTCTGCACGTTTTCAAGAAATATCACTTAATCCTCAAAAACTTGCAGGTCAATGTAGTAAGTTGAAATGCTGTTTAAACTACGAAGTAGACTCTTACATAGATTACAAAAAGAAACTACCTCGCGTTTACCAGCCTTTAGAGACTATGGACGCACAGTATCACCTTGTAAAAACTGATGTCTTAAGAGGTTTAATGACTTTCAGTAGTGATCCAAACTCTATGATTAACGTTATTACATTAGACTCGGATAGAGTGCGAGAGATTACTCGTCTTAACAAAAGAGGTATCAAACCTGAAAGGCTACAAAGTGATGAAGAACTTGCAAATGAGATTCCAGAACCTAAGTTCAAGAATGTTGTAGGTGAGGAAAGTATCACACGTTTTGACTCTACAAAATCACGCGGTAACAAGAATAACAAAGGTAACTTTAATAAAAACCGACGTGGTGGTGGTAGTAACAAACCTAATGATACTGAAAACACACAGGGCAAAAGGCAAAATACACGTTCTCAAAGTAGTTCCCAACCACAAAACAGTGGTCAAGGTAAGGCTAAACAACAAAACGTAGGGCAACAAGCACCTGAAAAACAAAACACAAAAACACAAAATGCTAACCAGCAGACTTCTGAGCAACAAGGTACAGAACAAGCACCTAGACCTCAAAGAAGACCTAGACCTCGCCGTAATGAAAACAACAACGGTGACGTAAAGCCTAAAGGTGAAGCAGTAAACACAGCAACAAACAACGACGCTAATAATAGTAATAACCCTAAAGGTGGCGAAACTCCTAATGGAGCTCCTAGAAAGAGATATTACAATAACAGACGTCGTCAAAATAACAATAACTCAGGTAACAAATCTTAGTTTTGTTATATTTCCCTTATGAAGGTTCTAAAAGGAATCCTATAAACTAGTTTATTCATTTTTTAGAACCTTCATAATAAAAATAACTTCTATAACTTGTTCACACAATGAAAATTACAGTATTTTTAGTTTGTTTTATTACATTCATCCTTACAAGCTGTACAGAGATGAAAGATAATGTAATTATTGAAGACTTCAAAAATGGGAAATGGGAAAAGAGCGTCTTATTAACATTAGAGAATAGTGATACTACATCATATAGAGACATCTTTTTCTTGATGAGGTATGACGATACTTTCAAATACAGTATGCTTAATTTTTCATTTTCTGTAATTTCACCTTGTGGAACAACTTTCTGTGACACTTTAAACATAGAAATTCCTGAAACTAATGACACCTATATCACTGTTCTGAACTTAGAGCAAAAAATAATTACAAATGCTAAACTAGACAGTTGTGGCATTTATTATTTTAATATAACTCCTCTTGTTGAGCTACCTTTAGAAGGCGTAACAGGTGTAGGATTGGCATTGGGAAACCTCTAAAAACTCCCCTATAAGGAACTTCTAAAAACTATATAATTTTTACAAATAATTTTAATGGGAAAAGACAAATTAAAACGTTTTCAAGAAACTTTAACTTTCAAATGTATGGTACAACCTAAATTTGAAGAGGTGTACAAAACAGATTATAAGTTAAAAGGCAATTGGAGAAATGATTTTTTTAAAAATGACAACCCTGTAATCCTAGAACTAGGATGCGGTAGAGGCGAATACACTGTAGGCTTAGGCACGATGTACCCTGACAAGAATTTCATAGGTATAGATATCAAAGGTGCTCGTATGTGGAGAGGTGCTAAAACTGCTGAAACAGAAGGGATGAAAAATATTGGCTTTTTACGCACTAGAATTGAATTTATAGACTCTTTCTTTGCTGAGAATGAGGTAGATGAAGTATGGATTACTTTTGCAGACCCTCAGCTTAAGAAAAATAGAGCTTTAAAAAGACTTACATCTTCACGTTTTTTAGCTATGTATGCTAAATTTCTTAAAACTGATGGTTACGTTAACTTAAAAACGGACTCTGACCACCTACACAACTACACAAAAGCTATATGTGAGCACAACTCTCTAAAACAAACTGTTGTGTGTGATGACATCTATAACAACATGGAAAGTATGAGTTCAGATGTTATCTCTTTACAGACAACTTATGAAACTAAATTCTTAAAAGTTAATAAAAACATTACTTTCCTTAAATTTATGCTTGAAGGGAAAACAGAATTTGAAGAACCTTATTTCGAAGCTGACGAGCTACTTGTAAAAGACAACGATGGAAAATTCATAAGCGGCGCTGTGATACATTAGTTCCCGGCAGCAGTTTGGTTTCCTGCCAACTATGTAGGCTAATATAATTCTTAATTGTTTTTCAGCTATTTAGGTATGAAAATTTACGTTATATACCCTTTCGTAACTGATGATAATAAGCCTAATGCTTATGATTGGTTCAGGGAAGAGGCATTAAAGTTAGATATTGAGCTTGAAATTCTCTTTGCCGAGAAGTTCAGGCTTTTGTCTAATTATGAGAACTCTATACTATATGATAATGATGTTCTAGAAGTTCCAGATATTGCTATAATTCGTTGTTACGATAACATATTAGCTAAACACCTGGAAAACATGGGAGTGAGAGTCATAAATAGCTCCGATTCTTTGGAGTTAGCTAAAAACAAAATGCTAAGTCACCAAATTTTAGCTAAAAATCACATCCCTACACCTAAGACCATATATAATATAGCTCAAAACTATCGTTATCAGGAACTTACGGAGTTTTTTGGTAACAATAAAGTCATTCTAAAAGAAGTAGAAGGCTCTAAAGGAGAGTGTGTACACCTTGTCTCTAGCCAAAAAGAACTGGATAAAGTCATGAAAACTGCTAAAACTCCTATGCTAGCACAAGAATTTATAGCAAGTAGTTTTGGTCGTGATATTAGAGTCTGGGTTATAGGAAATAAGGTTGTAGGCGCTGCGCTAAGGCAATCTAACTCTGATTTTAGGTCTAACTTTTCTCTAGGAGGGAGCGTACAGGAAATTACTCTTGATGAAAAAGCTAAAAAACTAGCACTAGACAGCGCTAAAAGTTTAGCACTAGAGTTTGCAGGTGTAGATTTGATGTTCCTAGAAAATGACTATATCGTCTGTGAGGTAAACGGAAACGCTGGATTCCGCTCACTGAGCGCTATTTCGTCAGATACAAACATGATACAAATATTATTAAAATACATCAAAGAGAACTAATGATTAATGATTAATGATTAATGATTAATGTTCTCTTAAACCATCAAAATATAAATCTATGGGAGTATACATACACATCCCCTTCTGCATAAAAAAATGTGGGTATTGCGATTTCTACTCAATAATCGACCTCGATAACTACAAGTCACAAGTCTTAGATGCAATAAAAAAAGACATCCAACTAAGATGTAGTGTACTAGGCGATTACAAACCTAAGACCATATATTTTGGAGGAGGTACTCCATCATTGTATTCACCTCAGGAGCTACAAAGTGTTATTGACACCATAAAAGAAGTCTTTAAAGTGACTAATTTTGAGGAGATTACCATAGAGCTCAACCCCGAAGATTTAACAACAAGCTATATCCAAGGTTTACGCCAATACGACTTTAATAGAGTGAGCCTAGGTATTCAATCTTTTAGAGATGAAACACTTAAACTAATGAACCGTAGGCATAATGCCGAAAGAGCTATTACGGCTATACGAGAGCTACAGGAAAACGGTTTTGATAATATCTCCATAGATTTAATTTACGGTGTGCATAATGTATCACTCGAAAATTGGGTTTCTGATCTTAACACCGCGGTATCTCTTAATGTACAACATATATCAGCCTACCACCTATCAATAGAGGAAGGTACTCCCTTTGATAAGTTATTACAAAAAGGAGAAATAGACCTGGTAGATGAGAATATAAGCGAAAGTTCATATAACCTTATGGTTAAGACCCTAGGCGATGCGGGCTTTATACACTATGAGATAAGTAATTTTGCTATTGACAGTAAGCATATCTCTAAGCATAACTCCTCTTACTGGACAGGTATACCCTATCTAGGTGTTGGACCTTCTGCCCATTCCTTTGACGGAAATAAATGCCGCACCTGGTGTGTTTCATCAGTGAGCAAATACATTAAAGGAGTAAACAAAGGAGAAATTTATACAGAAAATGAAATTTTAACCGACGAAGACCTCTATTGTGAATTTATTATGTTATCTTTAAGGCAGCTTAGCGGCTTAGATTTAACAATACTTAAAGATAAATTTAACGAACAATACGACACTTTTATAAAAAACATAGAACCCTTTCTGAAAAGTGGTGATATGACACTGATAGACAATAAAGTTAGAATATCCGAGAAATCAATATTGCTAGCTGATTATATAATTAAAAACTGTTTATAACTATGACAATTGCTGTACTTTTTCCGACAATTACAGAAGCTAAATATTTCAACAACCCAGATGTAGATGTATATTACTCTGGTGTAGGACTTACCGCCTCAACATATAATACTACTTGTATCATAAAAGACAAAAACCCTGATATCCTTATCATGGCGGGTATTGCAGGCGTGTATAAACACTCCTCACTAACGATAGGTGACAGCGTTATAGTCTCTCACGAAAGACAGTCAGACCTAGGTTTCTTCTACCCTGAAGGCTTTAAACATATCTCAAAAATGAATCTTGACATGGAATTTGAGGTGTACGATATGCTAGAATCTCCTTACTTGGAAGAAAATCTACCTTTTAAAACTGCAAAAAGTAACTCTATGAATGCTGCAATGGCTGAATTTGTAGAAACCAAAGATGTAGAAATAGAAAACATGGAAGGTGCAGCTTTCTTTGAGGTTTGTATCAAAGAGAATAAGCGTTTTTATGAGTTAAGAACCATATCTAATGTTGTAGATATAGAACATGATGATTGGGATTATGAAACTTCTATAAAAAACTTAACTAAGTCTTTAAATGAACTTATAGACTACCTTAAAGCATAAGTTCCTATAAACATACGCACTATGAGAATTTCACTTAACATATCCACTTGCCCCAATGATACTTTCATGTTTGATGCTCTAATACACAAGCGCATAGACACCAAAGGTTATGAGTTTGAAATAACTATGGAAGACATAGACCAACTGAACAAGGAAGTCGCAAAAGGCACTGTAGACGTTTCTAAGATAAGTTATGCCAACTACCCTAACATTGCTGCTAACTACAAAATATTACGTAGCGGAGGAGCTCTAGGAAGTGGTAATGGTCCTCTACTAGTATCACGCAAAAAGATATATGTAGATGAAATTCCTTACCTTAGAATAGGCATTCCTGGAGAGGATACTTCTGCTAACCTACTCCTTAACTTTGCATCTACTGAGGTGAAAGAAAAAAAGGTATATCTATTTTCTGATATCTCGGAAGCTATCATAGGTGATGAAATAGATGCAGGAGTATTGATACACGAAGAACGTTTTTCATTCAAAAACAAGGGATTAAGTCTGGTATTAGATTTAGGGCAGAATTGGGAAGACAAAACAGGGTTGCTAGTTCCGCTGGGTGCTATAGTTGTAAACAAAGGCTTAGACTATCGAGTACAACAAGACCTTAACGACTTGATACGTGAAAGCATAGATTTTGCATTTAAAAACCCTCAGGCATCATACAGTTTTGTTAAGGCTCACGCTAAGGAACTTTCAGACGATACTATCTCTAAACATATAGATATGTTTGTAAACGAATACTCCCTAGACTTACAACAAAAGGGGAAAGATTCTGTAATAGAGTTCCTTAAAAACAAAGGAGTAGATTTTAATAGAGAGATATTTATTTAGATATGGCAAAAAGTTTCAGTAAAAGTAGCACAAAACAGACCTTTAAACAAAGTTTCGAAGACTTTGGCTCTATCATGGGCTCCATACGTCAGAAGAACTTTAGTCGTGTGTACCTTTTGATGGGTAACGAACCCTATTTTATTGATAGGATTAGTGACACACTTGCAGATAATATACTTACCGAGGAAGAACAAGCATTTAACCAAAGTGTACTTTACGGAAAAGAAAGTAACGGTGCTGAAATAGTAGAACTATGTAGAAGCTATCCTATGATGTCTACACATAATGTCGTGATACTTAAAGATGCTCAACAGATGAAAGACCTTGACATTTTAGCTCACTATTTTAAAGCTCCCCTAGACTCTACAATACTGATTATCTGTCACAAAGAAGGCAATCTTGACAAAAGAGGAAGTTTATATAAAAAAATAAAAGACTATGGTCTTGTTTTTGAATCTATACCTCCACGCGACTATGAGATAGGTGTTTGGATTAAGGAATATTACAGAAATAACAAGTATTCTATAGATGATAAAGCCATGTTTATGCTTACGGAGCATCTAGGAGCTTCTATGTCTAAGATAGTCAACGAAAGCGATAAGATGTTTGTAAGGCTAGGTAATAGTGTTAAAACTATCACTCCTAAAGAGGTAGAAGAAAACATAGGCATAAGCAAGGAATACAACATCTTTGAGCTCAACAAGGCTCTGTCTGAGAGAAATTTAGGTCGAGCATTATCCATAGTCAAGTATTTTGGTCAGAATCCTAAGAATAATCCTCTAGTGGTAACTATAAGCATGATGTTCACACATTTTCAAAGAATATTTACCTTGGGGATTACGGAATGGCAGTACAAAAGAAAGAATCAAGCCCTTCCTAGTGACTTTGAACTAGCGAAAACACTAAAACTTCCTAATGCGTATTTTATAAAAGAATACAAAATGGCAGTAAAAAATTTCCCTACGTCCAAAAGTTTTATTATCTTGGGACTCATACGTGAATACGATATGAAAAGCAAAGGTGTCGACGGTGGCTTTAGCGACGATACTGAGCTTTTAAAAGAATTGATATTTAAAATATTTACCTGTTAAATTTAAACTATGTCTTTTACAATTATTATAATAGCTATCACAGCTGTGGTATCTTTTTTATCATTTAATAACCGCGATTTATTCTATAAGTTAGCACTAAATCCCTATGATGTATTCAAAAGAAATCAATGGTACAGAATAATAACCCATGGTTTTGTTCATGCGGATATGGCACATCTATTTGTGAATATGTTTGTGTTATTTTCATTTGGATCTTATGTAGAGGCTGTGTTAGGTTCGCTAAGTCCTATAGGCAAACCTATGTTTATTATTTTTTATTTGGGTGGACTCATATTCTCTTCTGCCTACGACTTGGTAACTAAAAAAGATAATTACTTATACAACTCTATAGGAGCTTCAGGAGCAGTCTCTGCTGTAGTATTTACATCCATACTTATCTCACCTTGGAGCAAGATTTACCTTATGGCTATCATCCCTATTCCGAGCATAGTATTTGGTATTCTTTATGTTGTTTATGAGCAATATATGAGTAAACGCTCTCAGGGCAATGTTAATCACAAGGCTCACCTTTGGGGCGCTGCATGGGGTGTAATATTCCCAGTACTTGTAGAGCCTAGTATTTTAAACCATTTTATACATGAACTAATCTCATTTAAATAAGGGAATTATAGAAACTGAAAATCAACCTAAAACCTTTCAATCATGGCAAGACGTATTTTTCTTATAATCTCAATAACATTACTCTCAGTTTTTGTTGTTGTATCGATTTGTATTTCTATCGCTTTTAACTTTGTTTTCTCGCCGAAGAAATTTACTCCGACGGCTAACGAGCTAATTCAGAAATACGTGAAAAGTGATGTTAAAATGGAAAATGTAGAACTAACTTTCTTTTCATCGTTTCCTAGGTTTTCTGCCGTAATTGATTCTCTACAGATTAGTCAAGTCAGTGTAGACTCTCTCGATGGCTGTCTAGAAGCTGATTCTATACCTAACTTCATTACTGCCAAACGATGTGTTGTGGCACTTGACCCTATGGCTTTTCTGAATAAGAAAATAAAGATTAACCGTCTTCACCTCGAAGAAGCCGAGATAAATATGATTATCGACTCCACCTATACTTCTCTAGATGTTTTTGCCTTTGAAAGCGACACTACAGCTGTTGACTCATTAGCTACAAACCCTCTAGAAGGTTATAGTTTTGAAATTAGTGGCGTTCAGATAGATTCATCAAATGTATTTGTTAGTAATAGAATTGAACAAAATACTTTGAGCCTAGATAATATAAACCTTAGACTTGATGGTAACCTTAACGAAAAAATAGCCGATCTTGATGTGCTTCTTAGTTGGAGTAATATCACCATGAAAAGAGATGGTAAACGACGAGGACTAACAGGTATAGCTTTCAGCATAAATTCAAAACTAGATTTTAATAGAGATTCCCTACTTCTAACTGTTGATAAGGCAAACGTAAATATCAATGAAATTGCCCTAACAACATCTGGAAATGTACAAGTTGACAGCTCTAAAACTAAACTATTCATCAATCTGAACAGTGATTTATCAACTCCTTCACTTTCTGAGTTCCTTCAACTTATACCTCCAAAAATAATAAAAGGAAGAAGAGACCTTACAACAAAAGGTATAGTTAACCTTAATGTTAATGTTAATGGGGAGTATAGCAGTGAGTCAACACCTAATGTGACAGCTAAGTTATTAATAGAGGATGCAGCAGCTAAATATAACACGCGTAAGGTATGGCTTGAAGGAGTCAACTGTGATGCTTTAGCTTATATCAATTTCAATGAACCTACAAAGTCTTATGTTGATATTAATAACTTCACACTAAGTAGCACAGATATCGTCGATTTAGCAACTAACGGCAAAATCACTGATCTTTTTAGCAATCCTAATTTTAATATAAATCTAAAATCTGATATAGATTTTAAGCGTTTAACAGAGGTTTTCCCTTTAGAAAACAATATCACACTTGATGGCACAAATACGAGTAACCTTATTGCAAAATTTACTCTTGATGATATAACATCTAGCAACTATGGAAAGATGTACATAGGTGGAGAGTCAAGTTTTGACAACATCATAATATCTATGGCTGACAGCATTGCTCAGGACACTACAGGAGCTTACATACATGTTGAGATGAGTAAGGGCTTGCTACTTTTTGGGGATAACGTGAAAACAGAAAACATACGAATAATAAAAAATGCCTCTTTGTTATCTACCGTGAACTTCTCAGGTCTAGGACTTCAAGATCGAGAGGGCAACTTTATAGAGGTAGAAAACCTTAACCTACTAGCAGCAACAAGTTTCAATACTAAAACAAATGAAGTTACTGGTATAGATGTTAAATTTGATGTTCAAAACCTTAATACAGGTATTGAAGACAATATTTACGTCAATATGAAAACCTCATCCGCTAAGGTTCTTGTATTCCCTAAAAATGAGGAACGTGAAGCAAGGATTAAAGCCGCTCTAAACACCGACTCTCTAAACGTATACGAAACTATGAACAACTCTGACCTAGCTCTTTCACAGGCAGGATTTAACTTAGAGATGACTAGACTAGAACCAAGAGTATGGGATATTGATGGCACTGTAGGCTTTTCTAATTTTAAGATGTATAGCGATATGTTCCCTATAGATGTTGTGATACCTGAAAGTAAAGTCACTATTACTGACAGTGAGGTAATTACTCTAGACAATACTAGAGTAAGGATAGGTAATAGTCTTTTCGCAACTACAGGTACAGTACACAACCTTCTTAAATCCTTATTCTCGGATGAAAGAGTACTTGTTAAAGGCGATTTAACACTAAAATCAAAACAGGTAAATGTAGCTGAGTTAATAGAAGTTACAAATAAAAGTGTACTGTTTTACGAAAGTTCAAATGCAGATGAAAGTAGTACTCAAGTAACAACTGATAGCACAGAAACAAAACCTAAACAACCTCAACATACAAAAGACTCTACAGTAAGAGTGTCTAGAACCCAAGGAAATAACCCAGGGGCTAGAAGAATGGTGCAAGCAGATTCTTCAAAAGGTACTCCTATGCAAGGTAGATATTCTAACTCTATAGATTCACTACGTAATAATCGTATTGCTAGAGAAGTGGTTCCAGAGACTAATATGATATTAGTTCCTAAAGGGATAAATTTTACACTAAACCTTGATTTACATGACGTTCGATACGACTCAGTATTAATTGACAGTTTTAAAGGTGTAGCCGTTGTTTCTAAAGGGAAAGCCGTATTTAACAATGTGGAACTAGAGGCGATAGGTGCTAAAGCTACAAGTTCTATGATGTACAAAAACATTAACAACTACAAGTCTAATCTATTTATGGAGCTAAATATAAAAGAGGTAGACATCGACCGCATCGGGGGACTCGTTCCTACTATAGATTCTATGATGCCTATGCTAAAATCTTTTGAGGGCTTGGTAAACTTTGATTTAAAAACTACATCTGACGTAAATCAAGATATGATGCTAGACTTTGAAACTGTCAAGAGTGCAATTTCACTAGACGGGCAACAGCTTGTATTGATGGATAGTGAAACTTTTGAGGAGGTGGCTAGCATGTTAAAATTCAAAAATGACAATCGAAATATCATAGATTCCTTGAATGTTAATATAGTTATTAAAGATTCCAACGTTGAAGTTCTTCCTTTTGAGATAGTTATCGACCGCTACAGAGCAATCATAGGAGGCTCACAAACAGTAACTATGAAAGATGATTATGATTTTGATATTGATTTCAACTATAATGTTTCCATAATGAAATCACCTCTACCTTTCAAGGCAGGTGTTGATATTTTTGGTAACCTTGAAGACTATGATTACAAAATCACAAAGGCCAAGCTAAAGAAAACCGACTTTGAACTTGTAAACACAGATTTTGAAGAGTTTAGATCAACAATAAAATATGAATAACATATAGATATTACTAAAAACCATGTTCTAAAAACATTCTTTTAATAGGGAAACTCCACTCGGCTTTAAAAAATAAATGAACTTTAAATAAATATAACCTTATCCTTTTATATATAAAGGCTGTCATAAATTTCGGTTCTTGACAGCTTTTTTATATTAAAAGGATATTTAAGGTTGCATTATCGTGCAAAAAACCATACCTTTGTAGGATATTGTAACAATTAAAATCTAAAAACTTAATTTTATGAATCTATTAAAGAAATTCCCTTTATTTCTGATATTAGTGTTACTAGTAAGCTCTTGCAGCAACCTTAACAATCAGACTGTAAAGTCACTAGACAACAATCTTGAAGCTACTTTAGTACAGCAAGATTACTCTTTATATTTAAGCCTTAGTGTTAATGACCAACCTGTTTTAACAAACTCTCCAATCTTGGTGTCTCTAAACGACCAGAACCTTTCTTGGAAGATAGTAGACTCAGAAGTGAGCACCAAAAACAAAGTCCTAAAAGTTAATTACGGTGAATTCAAGGAAGCTAAAACTGATTATAGAGAGCTTGATCTAGACCTAGAAGCCACAAACGGAGACGGCAAAACCTATAAAGCGGAACTAGCGTTACGCCTTTACCCTAATGTTATGGCTTATAAAATAGAGTTTGACGATTTACCAAAAAACACTAAAATCCAGGAGTTTAGCAAATGGGTTATCTCAGATATTCAAGGTGTTTGCTTCGCCCCAAATGGTGAAAAAGACCCTGTAGGTGGTGTGGCAATCGCAGAGCTTGATATAAACTACACAACCCCAGTAATCTACCAAACCGAAACCCACACCCTAGCTTTCCATGAGGCAGGACTAGAAAATTACGCTCAGCTTATGATTGCAGGTTCTTCGGAAGGAGATGCTTTTTTACTAAACCCACAAGAGGGAATAGTAAAAGGTGATTTTGAGATGCCCTGGCGTATAGTTTTCACAGGGAAAGATATCGCTGACTTACATAACAGCAAATATGTATATCAAAGTATGAATGACAAAAGTGAAGGAGACTATAGCTGGGTGAAACCAGGTCTGTCAACTTGGGACTGGCGTGTTAAGGGCACTACATTTGATGGTTTCACTTACGAGATGAACGACGCTAGTCTTAAGAGATTCATAGACTTCTGTTCACGCTCAAATATAGACTACTTCCTACTTGATGCCGAGTGGTATGAGAAACACGACCCTCTTAAACCAGTAGAAGGTCTAAATATCAAGGATGTAATAAACTATGGTAAAAGCAAGAACGTTGGTGTAATACTTTACTATGATGAAAACTATGTCAATAGTGAGCACCCTGTTATTGATTTCAAAACTATAGCTGCTTACTTCTCAGACCTTGGCGCTGTAGGTGTTAAGTTTGGCTTCCTTAAAGCAAAAACTATGCAGGAAAAAACTAACCGCACTGAAGACCTTATAAAAATCGCTGCTAAAAATAAGTTGATTATAGATTTCCATGATGGCCCTGTTCCTTTCAGTGGTTTAGAAAGGAAATATCCAAATTACATTTCCCGTGAGTACTGTCATGCACAGCTAGATGCACGACGAGCATTTTCTCCTAGTGGTTTTGTAAAAATAGCATGTATTAATCTCCTTGCAGGTCACATAGACCAAACAAACGGAACTTTTGCCCTTAACGAAATGCAAACGCGTAGCAAAGGTCCTAGAAACGAATATCTATCTACTGTCTCTTCGGAAATGGCTCGTTTCTTCATCACACATACAGGCGCATTATCCGTACTTATAGATGCTCCTGAGGCTTATGAGAGCAAATCTGACTTTTTTGCCTTTATTAAAAACCTACCTAAAACCTGGGATGAAACTATATATCTAGAGCAGGAATTCGACTCTAATATTTCTGTTGCTAAGCGTAAAGGTGACGTTTGGTTTGCAGGTACTGTATTTAATGAAAAGGGGGGAAGTCACTCTCTACCATTAAGTTTCTTAAATAAAGACACTAAATACCTAGCAACTATCTATAGAGATGCTAACGACAGTCATTGTAAAACAAACAAAGAAGCATACTTCATAGAAACTAAAGAAATACCAACTAACGAGGTTTCTTTAGAAGTATTTGTTGCACCTGGAGGAGGTTATACTATAACTTTCACCCCAGTAAAATAAGACCTACAAATGAAAAAAAGCATATTATTCTTAAGTTCTTGTGCATTAGCAATTAGCGCCAATGCACAAGACAAACAAAACATAGTATTTATCCTTGTTGATGACTTAGGTTGGGCTGACTTAGGCGTTAACGGTAGTGATTACTACGAAACACCCAACATTGACAGACTAGCCGCGCAAGGGATATTCTTCTCTAATGCTCACTCTGCATCCCCTGTCAGCTCCCCTGCTCGAGGAGCTATTATGACAGGTCGCACTCCTGCACGCACAGGCTACACAGGTCTTATTGGACAGTGGGGAAAACCTGCAAAAGGCAATCTCATAGATGCAGATTTTGCTCCTAACATTGCTACTGAGGAGTTCACCTTAGCCGAAGCCTTTAAGTCTCACGGCTACAAAACTATGCACTTTGGCAAATGGCACCTAGGAGAAACTGAACCTACCATGCCTCTAGCACAAGGTTTTGATACTTCTATAACAGGTTATGAAGAGGGGAAATGGAAGCAACAACGTTTTAACGAGAAGGGCGAATTTATAACCGACCTACTTACTGACAAGGCTTTAGAATCCATAAAAGAAAACAAAGATGAACCTTTCTTCTTAAACCTATGTTACTACGCGGTACACACGCCAATAGTAGCAAAGCCTAACGACATAGCCTACTTCAAGGAGAAAGCCGTAAAGATGGGGTTAGACTCTAAAGAAGCGATAATAACTGGAGAGCTACAGCCTGCACTTCCATGGTTTAAGCAAGAAAAGGGAGTAAAAGGAAATGTTGCCCGTCGCGTTATTCAATCAGACCCTACGTATGCCGCATTCCTATACTGCCTTGACCAAAACATAGGTAGAGTTATGGACCTTATAGAGGAATTAAACCTTACTGACAAGACAACTTTTGTGTTTTATTCTGACAATGGAGGTTTATCGGTCTCAGCAGGTGAAGGCACACCTACATGCAACGCTCCATTAAATGAGGGGAAAGGTTGGGCTTTCGAAGGAGGTATAAGAGTACCTCTTATCGTATCTTCACCAAAGTCACAAATAAAGGGAACAGTATGTGATGCACCTATAGTAGGTACAGACCTCTACCCTACCTTACTAGAGATTGCCGAGCTTCCACTAGAAAAGAAACAGCACGTTGACGGAGAGAGTTTTAAAGCCGCACTTGATGGTAAGAGTATTAAAAGGTCACCTATCTTTTGGCACTCACCTCACTATTTCAACCAGGGAGGTTACCCATTTAGCGCTGTACTTGACGGCGACTGGAAGTACACCTATTGTTACGACCTAGAGAAAGCGTTTTTATTTAATATAAAAGAAGATCTTTCCGAACAAAATAATCTTATCAACAGTCACACTAAAGAAGCTAAACGCCTTAAAAAACTGTTAGACAAATACTTGACGGAGGTAGACGCTAAGTTTCCTAGTGTTAGGTGATAGGTGATAGGTTGTAGGTGATAGCTTTTAGCTTGTAGCTTGTCGCCCCTATCACCTATCACCTAATACCTATTCCCCATCTGTCCCATCTGTCCCATCTGTCCCAAAATCAGACAATAAAATAAAACATAATAAAACATAATCTATGAAAAAATTTCTTACTTTTGCTATAGCCTCTCTCTTTCTATTTCAATCATGTGTGGAGAAGCAGACAACCCTGATGTGTTACAATGTTAGATGTTGTAACATTTATGATGGTAGTGGTATTGATTACGATAAATTTGCTGAAATTATAAGAGAGCATAATGTTGACTTTGTATCTCTTCAGGAGTTAGATAGCGTTACTATGCGTAGTGCAAAAACGTCTACTGGTGACGAATTAGCTTCAAGGTTAGGTATGGAGTTTACATTTGCTTCAGCTATTGATTTTGATGGCGGCAAATATGGTATTGGTTTATTGTCGCGCGACAAACCAATATCTACATCCAAAATTTATCTTCCTAGTCATAGTGAGCGACGAGCTCTTCTTATTGCTGAATTTCAGGATATTTATATTGGGGTAACGCATCTTCCTCTCACAGAACAAGAGAGAATTGAAGCTGTAAAGTTAATAAAGGCTCAAGTCAAGGGGCTTGATGATAAACCGTTAGTGTTAAGTGGCGACTTTAATGCTGAGCCAACAAGTGAGCCTGTAAAGCAGATGCTTGAAGATTTTACGCTTCTTAGTAGCGACAAAGAGTTTACATTCTCATCTACTGAGCCAAGTGTTACAATAGACTATATTTTTGGATATAATAATGGTCACAAATTTGATGTTAAAAGCTGTGAAGTGTTACAAGAAAAAGGTGTTTCTGACCATCTTCCTATTCTTATTAGGTTTTAGAGATTAGGCGCTAGGTACGGCACAAACTAACGAAAAAGAGGGTGACTCAAAAGGCTAGAAACAAAACAATCAACCCCTGTTACATAGCGTGTAGCAGGGGTTGATTGTTTGTTGTGGGTACTTATGGGTCACCCTCTTTTTCACCATTATAAAACTGAATTACTATTTTTTATGTTTCTTTTTAGCTTCATTACCATAACCGTAACCATAACCATATCCGTAATAACCGTATTTATGGTAGCCATAATAGCCTTTACCTTCATACTTAACATCATTTAACAGGATACACATATTATTGTATTTACCGCTGTTATACGCATTTTGAATCTCAGGCAATAAGCGTTTGTCAAGTAGACGAGCACGAATAACAAAGATAGCACTATTACAGTAAGGAGCAATAATTGCTGAATCAGGTAAAATATCAATTGGAGGACAGTCAAAGAAGATGTAATCA
>JAWXTP010000053.1:0-18687 GCA_044433415.1 Rikenellaceae bacterium | reverse complement strand
CCAATTTTCGTTTAACTTCCTGATCCGTTGGTGCGGCGTTAACCATAAAAATAAAGATTTCATCCTCAGCTTTAAATGTTCTATAATCTTGTGAAACATAAGTAACCGAAGTCATCATAGGTGCTTCTCCTATTTTCCCACCACTAACTTTAATTTGAGAATAAAGATTATTAGTAAGTAAGAATAGCGATAAAAATAAAAAAATACAGTTCTTCATATTATTTGTTTATAGGTTAAAATGCAAATTTAATGATTAGATTGATGTTACAATTATCAATCTTTATAAAATTAAGGTTTAAACATCTCATATAAAGTGTAGTAATCTCAAATACTGCACTTTATATGAGATGTTCAGTGTTTAACTTTTTAGAAAAAAGCAAATAATCAATAATTAAAAAAATGGATATCTATCCATACAGTAAGTATATGCAGTTGAAGATTCTAGAATGCAATAATATGACAGCATACTATAGCACAATTTTTTGCAATATGAATCATAATCTTCAAGCTGTTCATCATCATTACTCAAAGCTTCAATATTAGCTTTCATCAAGCGTTCTTCTTCAGTCATAGTTGCGTTATTGTATGCGTTATAACCTACTACAGTTGCAGCGCAAAATGTTGCTGCCGCTAAGAAATATTTAATTCTTTTCATATTTTTAAATTTTAATTGATAGCACTTCAATTTCTTGTGTTATCTTTGTTTGTGTTTTTGTGAGTTCCCTATTTTGCAACATTTGTCTCTACCTTGTAGAGCATCTGTTTCGGAGTGGGGACTCTACTTATCTCCGATTCCGGGGTACTAAGGGAACTTATAGAACTCCCTTTAATTTTTCCTGTTTGCCTTTTTATAGTTTCAAAGTTAAGGAAGTTATAAATATTTGGGTTACTAGTTTAGATGCTTTTTAAAAGATTTCTAAAAAATTACTCTGAATATTCAACCCAAAACCATTCTCCTAAAATAGGATTATACCACCAATATCCTTCTCCAGAACCGTTTTCTGTTGAGGTTAATGATTCTATATTTGAAATCGTTAGTGGTTTATTTAAATATACTGCATCACCTTGCAAACTTTTATAACTTGTAGTTCCTGCAGCAATAAGTGTAAAAAACACGAAAACTGATTTAAGGGAAATTCTTTTCATTCTAGCAAAATTTAAATTAGTAATAGGTTTTGTAATAATTTCTGTAGCAAAGTAAAATAAAAAAAATGAATTTTGCAAGAAAAAAATAACTTAATAAATTTATTTTAAATAAGTTATAATATATATAAACCTTATATTATAGGCTGATTTTTTTATATTATGAGAGTATGAATTTTATATTATGAGCACACTAATTTTATATAATAAGGGCACTATTTTTATATTATGAGCCACCATAAAATATATTATAGAGATGTTATTTTAGTTAATCCATTAATTATTAAGAATATGCATATATTATTTAGACGCAGCTAAATTATATTATAGCGCACCTATTTATATATTATGGAGCTAGTAAAATTATATTATAAGAGGGGATAATTTATATTATGAGGGGTGCTAATTTATATTATAAGGGATATAAATTTATATTATAAGCATATTTTTCTTTTATTTTGATGGAATTTTATGCTCATTTTTCTTTAAGGAAACTTCTAAAAATTTACTTTTTTTTTAAAAAAAGTAGCTCTTAGTTTTATTTTTTTATATATTTGCAACTGGTAAAGAACCGGAACTTCTAGATCTTAGATACTACATAAAACCAGTTTCTAGAACTCCCCTAAAATTACCAAAAACCATAACTTTAAGAATAAATGAAAAAATATTATATATATACAATTTTAGCTTCAATATCAATATTTGCTTTGCAAGTATTGTGTATTAATGCTCTTTACAAAATGTCATACAACAAGCATAGAGAAAAAATAGAAACTTACATGTACCAAGCAATAGATAAATACTCCTATGATACAAATGTTTTACAATATAAAGACACTGTTGAATATAAAAAGAAGTTCACATCTGTTAATGATATACCTCAAAGGGCGCGTGATAGCTTACTTGCAATACATCCAATACCTGAGAAGCCAACAACAACATATAATTTGAATGAATTGAAGGATGAAGGAGTAATTAAGTTTTTCGGAGATGTCCACACATTGTACTCACTAGATTACTTATACCAAAAAGGGATTCGTATAGATGCCACAAAATTACATAATGTATTTAATAGTATGCTCGATGAAGACTTTGACAGTAAAGTATGCGTATATGGTAGTGATGAAAAATTGATAGACTGTAGTCATGATGAAAATAGTAAAGTAAAATACAACTATCAATCAGACTTAATACCCCTGAGTACAAACAATTACCAACATGTTAAATTCGATGTATTTATCCCTAAGTCAAGCTTTGTAAAAGAGGCACTTATGATGTTGATATTGTCATTATTAGTATGTTTGATACCATTAGGCATTTTGATATATCTAGCTACTACTGTTAAGAAAAGAGATGAAGAGTCTCGTGCGCGCGAACTAAGTATCAATGGTGTAATTCATGATTTAAAAACTCCACTTAGTACAGTAAATGCAATGCTAGATTACTTGCGTATAACAGAAGCTGATAAAAAAAAGATAGACTTTATTAATAACAGTAAAATCGCTGTACACTTTTTACTTAAAAGAGTTGGTATACTTTTAAGTGCTGCAAAAGAAAAAACAAAAGGGAAATACATATCTATCAATAAAGAGAGTGTCTATATTGTGACTTTAGCAGATAGAGGTAAAGTGGTAAAATCCTTATTGCTAAACAAATACAGAAATAAAAATATAGATATAAAATTCATTTATAACGACAATCAACAGGTTAACATTGACATTATGCATTATGATACTGTAATAATGAATTTAATAGAAAATAGCCTTAAGTACTCAAATGAGAGTGTTGAAGTAATAGTAAGTTTAGCTCGTAGGGATAATAAAACCTTTACCATAAACGTTAAAGATAATGGTTTAGGAATAAGAAAACAAGATTTTAAAAAAATATTTAACAGTTATTTCCGTTCACCTCACAAAAACATAGAGGGTTATGGACTTGGTTTATCTTATGTAAAATCTGTTGCTAAAGCACATAAGGGCGATGCTTATCTAGTAGATAGTTGTTTAGGAAAAGGAAGTGAATTTGAAGTGGCATTTAACATTGAGTAAATATGGGAAATAATAAAATTTTATTTATTGATGACGATACCTCATTTGGTAATATATTGACTAGTTCATTAAAATATTTTGGATATGAAGTCGATTATATGTCTGATTTTTTATCAATTGAGAGTGTCATAAAAGAGGTAAAGCCATCTTTATTACTTCTTGATGTTAAAGTTGGTGGTAATGATGGCATAGAAAAGGCAGGAGAGATAATAAAACTTTTTCCTGAGCTACCTGTAATCATGATTAGCGCACATGCTAGTACAGAAAACATTGTAAAAGCCTTAGAAAATGGCTGTTTAACGCTATTAGATAAAGCTACATCTATAGAAGTGATTTATGCTTATATCAAAAGATTTGCTACTCCATTTGATAAGATGATAGAGCTTGGTAATTTTTCTTTCGTTTTCAATACTAGACAAATTATAAACAACATTGACAATAGCTCTATTACTATCTCTGAAACGGAAGCTAAGGTACTCTACCTTCTTGCTACTAACAAGAATAAAATTGTATCAAGAGATGATATTTTTAATAAATTAAGCTGTATAAGTAACTTCACTCCTCAGAAATTAAGTAATAGTATTTCAAATCTTAGAAATTATTTCTCATCTTGTCCGTCGGTTAGTATATCTTCTATGAAAGGAAAAGGATATGCTGTTAGTATTCCTGATGAAGATGGTGATGATGGTGATGATTATGATGATGACTTTGTGGAAGACCTATATAATATGAGTCTTTCTCAAAATGTGTTATAAAATACACAAATGAATCTTCCACGGCGACAAGCGCCTTATACGTGGGCAGGCATAAAGGCTGCCCCTACAATAGGTCGTCTCGTTATTAATCATATAGTCCCAATTGAAAACCGCTTGTCTTTATTGTTTATTGGGAAAGAAAATGTATTTACTACGGCTAATTTAGGATGCTTACATAAGGAACGTTTTTTTTACATTTATAGTTAATTACGACAAGCAACTAATAATCGTAAATATTTTACAACATTTTTTGATAAAGACCTGTTTTCTTTATTATTTAAGTACTTAAACACAAAGTATTTTTGCGTATCTTACACATCTAAACAGCACAAAATTAACAACTTAACTAATCTCAAAAATTCAAAAATGAATCTATAGGAAATCACATTGAAAATTAATAACTTACAACTTTTTTCTAGTAAAAATTGCATTTTTTTAATAAAAAATTTGGTAGCTATATATTTTTAGCGTATCTTTGCACACGTAATAATAAAGAAAACGAATTATGGCGAGGTAGCTCAGCTGGTTAGAGCGCATGATTCATAATCATGAGGTCGCCGGATCATGCCCGGCTCTCGCTACGATTTTCCAAGGACTTGCAATTTGATTGTGAGTCCTTTTTTTACATAATACTAAAATAAATGCTGTCTACATTAAATAAAAATATTCTAAAAATTGCTGTCCCTTCAATAATTTCAAATATTACAATCCCTCTACTAGGACTTGTAGATGTTATGGTTGTTGGTCACCTTGGTTCACCTGCCTACATAGGAGCTATCGCTGTAGGTGGCATGCTTTTTAATATTATATATTGGATATTTGGATTCCTAAAAATGGGAACTGGTGGACTTACGTCTCAGGCTTACGGGAAACATGACTTCAATGAAGTGACTTCTATACTTGTACGCTCCCTAGGGGTTGGGTTATCTATTGCCGCTACCCTACTTGTTCTGCAATACCCCATTCAACAAATAGCTTTCTATTTTATAGATACAACACCTGAAATAAAAGAACTCTCTATGCAATATTTTAGAGTATGCATTTGGGGCGCTCCTGCTGTTCTAGGACTATATGGCTTCTCAGGGTGGTTTATAGGTATGCAAAACACACGTACACCTATGGTAATAGCTATAACACAAAATCTCGTAAATATAAGTTCTAGTCTTCTATTTGTGTATGTCTTTGATATGGAAATTAGGGGTGTGGCTCTAGGGACTTTACTGTCTCAGTATGTAGGGTTATTTCTAGCTTATGTTATGTGGATGCGTTATTATGGAAGATTTAAAACTAGGGTAAATATTATAAGCTCTTTTAAAAAACAAGCTATGTCAGGCTTCTTTAGAGTTAACAAGGATATATTCTTGCGTACGATATGCCTTGTGTCTGTTACTGTATTTTTTACTTCCTCAGGAGCTGCACAGGGAGAGCTTATATTAGCCGTAAACACCTTGTTAATGCAGCTATTTACTCTTTTCTCTTATATAATGGATGGCTTTGCTCACGCTGGGGAAGCTATCTCAGGTAAATATTATGGTGCAGGAAACAGAAAAGCCTTACAAAAAACTATAAAACAACTCTTTAAATGGGGGATAGCACTTTCTCTAGTCTTTACTGTTATGTATGCTGTAGGTGGGAATGCCTTTATAGGATTATTAACGGATAATATTGACGTTAAAGACTTGACTAAAGACTATTTTTACTGGGTTTTAGCTGTTCCTTTTACTGGGTTCTCTGCATTCCTACTAGATGGGATTTTTATAGGCTTAACAGCTACAAAACTTATGTTACGCGCTATGTTTATAGCTTCAGTAGTTTTCTTTGGTGTGTACTATTGCTTTGTGGAAAGTTTAGGCAACCACGCATTATGGTTGGCTTTTATAAGTTACTTGACTCTTAGAGGTGCTGTTCAAGGATTGAGCCTTAGGGGGTTAGGTGATAGGGGTTAGCTTATAGCTTGTAGGGCGACAAGCGACTAAAGAATGATTAATTTAGGCGACAAGCGTGGAAATTTTTCTCAGAATTTTCTCAGAATTTTTAATCGCTTGTCGCCCCTACAAGCTACAAGCTAAAACCTATCACCTAAACAAGGCTAACTTAACTTCTTAAAAATAGGAATCAAACGTAAGCTCATTACTATTGCAGAAGTTAGGACAAAAGAAACTACACCTATCACAATTATCTGTAACACAGGACTAAATACAAAATTCTGATAGACAGCTTCATATACTGCATGAACCACAACAAAATGTACTAAGAAAATACCATAAGTAGCAACAGACAAAGAGCTAGCAAAGGCACAAGGTTTAAATTTAATCTTCTGGAAGATAACAAAACAAGGTACTGTCATCATCACAACATTAAGGTTAGTGAAAGACCAAATAACCTCTAACATATTGAAATTATCAGGATAGTTGTCTCTTGTGAAATGGAAACCATATAGAGTGATAATAAAACCTACAATAAAGGTCAACCCACCTATCAACACTATTTTACGTAAAGACCAAGCTAGGGGATAACGTATAAGATAATGTGCTAGGATAGCATAACCTATAAACCCACTTAAATATTGAAACATAGGAAACTCATTCCATGAACACTCTCCATAAATACCCATACTTCCGTAATTGCCTGCATAGCCTATAAGAGGAAGGGCAGCTTGAATATAAGGAATAACTGTGGTGAAAAGCCATATCCCTAACACAATTTTCATATCGCGCTGAGATGCATTTTTCATCCAATCCGAAATTATAGGAATAATAAGATATACACCTATCATCATATAAACATACCAATAAGGAACAGTAGAATAAGCAAAGTTAAACATCCATAAATAACTAGCTTGTACTGTTGCTAATAAAGTGTGATTTTCAGCTACTACTGTTGGATTTACTGTATCTACCAAGCTAGTAAACAAATAAAACAACCATGGTGAAGCTATACTCCAAAAAGCAAAAGGTACTAATATTCTTTTCAGACGACGTGAATAAAACTGACCTACACTAAGATTATTAGGAAACAATAGCGCCCCAGAAATCATAATAAACAAAGGTACAGACACACGGCATAAAGTACCCCACAGTGCACCTGCATTGAAACCCTCAACCGAAGTGCCACTTACAAAGGGGTCACAACAATGAGCAAGTATAACAAAGAAACAAGCAAAGTTTCTTAACATTGAAATCCAAATAATTTCATTAGAATAATGGTTTTTAGCCTTCATAAAAAAAATAAAATTTAAAATTAAAAAGAATCCCCATGTACCTAGTGTCACATGGGGAATAAATAACGAAACTAAGTTCGTATATCATAGTTTAAGGGAACTCCCCTTAAGATAAGAAGCCTAACAGAATACCCGCTGCAACAGCACTACCAATAACACCTGCTACGTTAGGACCCATGGCGTGCATTAAAAGGTAGTTAGTTCTATCATATTTAAGACCTACCTCTTGAGATACACGTGCAGAATCAGGAACTGCTGACACACCTGCATTACCTATCAAAGGATTAATTTTGTTACCTTCTTTCAAGAATAAGTTGAAGAACTTAACAAATAACACCCCTGTAGTTGTAGCAATCACAAAAGAAAGAGCTCCTAAGAAGAAGATACCTAATGATTTTGGTGTTAAGAAAGTTGTAGCTTGAGTAGAAGCACCTACAGTGATACCAAGAAGAATAGTAACAATGTCGATAAGCGGACCACTAGCTGTAACTGCTAAACGTTTTGTAACACCACTTTCTTTGATAAGGTTACCAAAGAACAACATACCTAAAAGAGGAATACCTGATGGCACTAAGAAACAAGTTAACAAAAGACCAATAAGAGGGAATAACACTTTCTCTGTGTGACTTACGGCACGTGGAGGACGCATTTTAATTACTCTCTCTTTAGCTGTAGTTAGAGCTTTCATAATAGGAGGTTGAATCACAGGAACCAACGCCATATATGAGTAAGCTGAGATAGCTATAGCACCCATCAAGTCAGGAGCAAGTTTCGAAGATAAGAAAATCGCTGTAGGACCGTCAGCACCACCAATGATACCTATAGCACCAGCCTCAGCACCTGAGAAACCAAGTTGTAAAGCTATCATATAAGCTGCAAAGATACCAAACTGTGCAGAAGCACCAATAAGCATTAACTTAGGATTTGAAATCAATGTTGAGAAGTCTGTCATAGCTCCAATACCTAAGAAGATAAGTGGAGGGTAAAGACCTTTTACAACACCAAAATAAAAATAATTTAATACTGAGCCATCCTCGTAAATACCTACCTGTAGACCTGGGTGGAATGGGATGTTACCCACTAAAATACCAAATCCTATAGGTACAAGCAACATAGGCTCGAAATGTTTTGCAATACCAAGATAGATAAAGAACAATCCTACAACTATCATCGCAAGATGTCCCCACTCCGCATTGGCAAAACCTGTATATCCTAAAAAGTCTGAAAGATTAGACCCTAGGAACGAAAAAAATTCATTCATTTTAATAACATTTTATTTAAAAGACACCTCAGAAAAAATATCTTTTAAAAGTTAGAGGAGTCCTAGAAACTAGTTTATTAAAGTTAAAACCTTAAAATCCTGTTTTTAGAAGTTCCCGTTAAAATTAACCAATTACGATTAGTGAATCACCTTCTAATACTGAGTCACCTTTGCGTTTTACGCTAGTAACAACACCATCAACATCACACTCAATGTTATTTTCCATTTTCATGGCTTCAAGTATCATTAAACGTTGACCAACTTTTACGCTATCACCCTCTTTAACAAATACATCAAGGATAACACCAGGAAGTGGTGAGTTGATAGTTTTACCACCTGCTGAAGGCGCAGCAGCTGGGCGTGGTGCAGCAGCAGGTGCTACATCCTGAGCCATTGGTACACGTCTTTGAACTACTTTAGGTGTTTTAGTTTTTTTGATAACATCACGCTCAAGCTCTACGTTATATACTACACCATTAACAGTTACTGTTGCGATGTTTTCTTCTAATTCGTTGACAGATACGGCATATTTATTACCGTTAATCTTCATTTTATATTCTTTCATAAAATTTGTTTGTAAATTAAATTAAGTTTCAGTTCTTACGTACTTAAAAGCACACAATAAAACTATCTTCTATTTGGCTGATTACTAGTACCATAGATTTTAGAACTCCATGGAGAATAAGCACGCGCAACTTTGTTAATAGTAATAACTGTAGACTCCATATCATGTACATCTTCTTCGTACTTCTGAATTGCTAAAGTAATAGCAGCAATTACAGCACCTGGTACACCATCTTTATAAGCTGGAGTATGTTCAACTGTTGTGTTGTTAGCCTTAGCAAGAGCTTCTTTAGATTTTTTCTCTCTACTCTTAGTAAATGCAACCATGGCTTTACCTGTTGATTTAAACACAAAGAATAGCAAGCAAAGAGCCATAAACACTACAGACATGGCAGTGATAGCCATAGCAAAACCATTAGGGTCTTTTTCTCTAAAGTTGTCGGCACGGCTAACTGTAACATCTGTATCATTTGTAGAGCCTGGTGTAGCCTCATTTAATACTCTCAAATCGGCTTTATCAGCTCCTCCTGGTGTAAACCAACCATAAGCAACATCCTCTTTTTGAGAAGTGTAACTGATTTGCATAGAATCTACAGGTACTCCAGTACGACTAGCGTCAAGTAACTTAATCTCACTTACATTTTCTAATGTAAAATTAGTATAGTAAATACCTTGCTCTTGTTTTCCTGTAGCATAAAAAACTACATACGCCTGAGGTGCTAAGCTAGTTGACGGATCACCTTTAGGAATTTTATAGTTTGTTGTTTTTCCTCCCGCTGTTACAGAAAGTTGAGCTCCTGCGATGTTTACTACAGAGTAACCTGTATTGTGAAGCTCTATCCAGCTACTGTTCTCACCGTAACCGTCAACAAGACTATTATTGTTTTTTACTAACACTTCATTAATACGTATATCTTTAATGCCTTGAGCAAAAGCTCCGCCACAGATAAACATAGCACATAGAAGCGTAAGTAATTTTAAATTTATTATCTTTTTCATCATTGAATTAACGTTTATACGCATTGCAACAAAGATTACAATGGAATGTTAGAGTGTTTTTTAGGAGGGTTAACCACCTTTTTAGTTGCTAATGATTGAAGAGCACGGATAATTCTGAAACGAGTATTACGTGGCTCGATAACATCATCAATATAACCGTAACGTGCTGCATTATAAGGATTTGCAAATGCTTCTTTATACTCAGCTTCTTTCTCAGCGATGAACTTAGCTTTTTCTTCTGGGTCTTCGATTTTTGCAATCTGACGAGAGTAAAGCACCTCTGTAGCACCTTGAGCACCCATAACTGCAATCTCACCTGTAGGCCAAGAATAGTTAAAGTCACCTCTAAGATGTTTAGAACTCATCACACAGTAAGCACCACCATAGTCTTTACGTAAGATAACAGTAACTTTAGGAACTGTAGCCTCACCATAAGCAAACATTAATTTAGCACCGTGGATAATAATACCACCATATTCTTGAGCTGTACCAGGTAAGAAACCAGGAACATCAACAAGAGTAACAAGAGGAATATTGAAAGCATCACAGAAACGGATGAAACGAGCTGCTTTACGAGATGAGTTGATATCTAATACCCCAGCAAGATATTTAGGTTGATTAGCAATGATACCAACAGATTGACCGTTAAAACGAGCAAAACCAGTGATAATATTAGGAGCAAATGATTTTTGAGACTCCAAGAACTCACCACCATCAACGATAGCGTGAATAACCTCTTTCACGTCGTAAGGTTTGTTAGGATTATCAGGGATGATTTCGTTAAGAGAATCTTCAAGACGGTCTATAGGATCTACACAAACAGCTAAAGGAGCATCTTCAAGGTTGTTTTGAGGCATATAGCTAATAAGTTTACGTATCAAACCCATACCTTCTTCTTCGTCCTCAACAATAAAGTGAGCAACACCCGATTTAGAAGCGTGTACAGAAGCACCTCCTAATTGTTCTTGAGTAACATTTTCACCAGTTACTGTTTTAACTACTTTAGGACCTGTAACAAACATGTAACTAGTACCTTTACTCATCATAATAAAGTCTGTCAGAGCAGGAGAGTAAACAGCACCACCAGCACAAGGACCAAAAATTGCTGAAATTTGAGGGATAACACCTGAAGCAAGAATATTACGTTGGAAAATTTCTGTGTAACCAGAAAGTGAGTTAACGCCTTCTTGAATACGTGCACCACCAGAGTCATTAATACCGATTAGAGGCGCGCCATTATTCATAGCCATATCCATAACTTTACAGATTTTTTTAGAGAACGATTCAGATAATGAACCTCCGAAAACTGTAAAATCTTGTGAGAATATGTACACTAAACGACCATCTATTGTACCATAACCTGTCACTACACCATCACCATAGTATGATTCTTTTTCGATACCGAAGTTTGTACAACGGTGTTTCACAAACATGTCGAACTCTTCAAAGCTACCTTCATCAAGTAACATTTCAATACGTTCACGAGCAGTTTGCTTTCCTTTTGCATGTTGAGAGTCAATACGTTTTTGACCTCCACCTAACTTAGCCTCTTCTCTTTTGGCAATAAGTTCTTTAACTTTGTCAGAATTTACACTCATATTAATTAAGTATGTTTAGGAAAGTTCTAAAACTTTCCTTTAGTTATAATTATTTCTACATTTAACAAAAATGACTGTAACGATTTGGGATAATCATTACAGTCACTAAAATTTATTATTTATTTTTATCTTCGCATAGCTCAGTTAGCACACCAAAAGTACTTTTTGGGTGTAAAAAAGCAATAGAAAGACCTTCAGCACCACCACGTGGAGCTTTATCAATAAGTTTTATTTCTTTAGATTCAGCATCTGCTAAGGCATCTTCAATACCATTTACTGCAAAAGCGATGTGGTGAACACCTTCGCCTTTTTTCTCAATAAATTTACCTACTGCACCATCCTCAGAAGTGCTTTCTAACAATTCAATTTTAGTTTGACCAACTTTAAAGAAAGCTGTTTTTACTTTTTGATCTGCAACTTCTTCGATATTATAGCATTTTAAGCCTAATACGTTTTCCCAATAAGGGATAGCAGTTTCTAAACTTTTTACGGCTATACCGATGTGTTCGATGTGTGAAATGTCCATTTTATTCGTTTTAATTAATAATTTTAGTTTATTGACAGATTATTAAGAAGATAGCTTTTTACAACAAATTTATCATTTGCTTACACCTAAATTTCAACTTAATACTATATCTGCACAAATTTTGATTAAATAGAGTTACAAGGGACAAAGTTAATAATAAATTTATGATAAAAAACATTTTTACATTAATTTATTATAAACTGAAAAAATATCGTCTGCAATTTTCTTTCCATCATATAATAATGAGCGTTTTTTTCCTTTATCTATCAAAATATTTCGCACACTTTCATCTGTAGTTACAGACTCTATAGCATCTACCATTCCTTCTAGATCATGAGGTCCAACAAAAAGACAAGCATCACCACCAGTTTCTTTTAACACTCCTTGGTTAGATGTTATTACAGGAGTTCCTGCATCAAAAGCCTCTAGTATAGGTAAACCAAACCCCTCATATAGAGACATATAAACTAAAGCCTCAGCGCATTGGTATACTATAGGCAAATCATAGAAATGAATATTTTGAATAAAATGTATTCTATCTGCAATTTTTAATTCCCTAGCATAAGTCATTAGAGTCTCAGCATAGTCTGTATATTTACCACATGCCACAAGGTGGAGGTCATCAAACTTACCACTCGCCATAGCATGAAGAGTAATAGTAAGGTTTTTACGCTCCTCTAATGTTCCTACACTAAGCAAGAACCTCTCAGGCAAGTTATATTTAGACTTTATTTTTTCAAATTTATCTTCGGAATAAGATTTCTTAAAAATAGGACAACACGCCTGCCCCACAACCTCTATACGTTCAGAAGAAACATTATAGTTTTCCATAATATCTTCCTTAGTTTGTTGAGACGTTGCAATGATAATATCTGAGTAATGACATGAGAACTTATATCGTTTATTTAACATATAACGATCAAATGCACTATACAAATTAGGATATTTCAGAAACGCTATATCATGAATGGTAACCACACTTTTAGCTCCTCCACGTCTCACGTCAGCGGGTAAGAAATTTGTTAAGCCATGAAAAAGGTCTATTTTTTTTAACCTTAAATCACCTGCCATCATAAAATTTCTCCACACATAAGGAGAAACATTACCTATCATACCTGTAGGAGTAACAACCTCTATACCTTCTGGGATAACAAAACCCGATTCATTAGCATCAAATCCCGACATCAAGAAATACTTATACCCTATAGCATAATGGCGTGCTAATATATCTATAGTCATACGGCTATAGTTACCTAATCCACTTACATTTAAAAATGCACAATATGCGTCAAAACCTATTCTCATTTCTTATTCTTTTAAATTTAGGGGAGAAAATAAAAAAACTAGGAGTCAAAAATTCCAAACCACAACAAACGACTAATTAAAAAACTCAATGTGCTTTCTAAACCATTTATATAAATCTTTGACTCCTAACTTTATTAAGTAGAATAAAACAATTAATTACTTAACAGTAACATTAAGTTTGTCATACATTCTTTTAACTTTCTCTACTGCTGCATCAACATTAGTGTCACGAGCTAAAAGAACACCCATTCTTCTGTGTCCCTCTACTGTAGGCTTACCAAAAATTCTCATTTGTGTTGCAGGTTCTTCAAGGACTTTTTCTAGGTTCTCAAATACTACCTCTTCGCTATTACCATGAACAACAACAGCTTTTGAAGCAGAAGGAGCTATGATATCAAACTCAGGAATAGGAAGACCTAAGATAGCTCTTACGTGAAGTGCAAACTGAGAAAGGTCCTGAGAAATCATAGTTACCATACCTGTATCATGAGGACGAGGAGAAACTTCTGAGAAGATAACATCATCGCCTTTAATAAATAATTCCACACCAAAAATACCACGTCCACCTAGCGCATCAGTAACTTTCTTAGCTATCTCTCTACTTTTCTCAAGAGCTATAGGAGACATAGGTTGAGGCTGCCAAGATTCTTGATAGTCACCACCCTCTTGTCTGTGACCTATAGGTTCTAGGAAAGTGGTACCAGCAATATGACGTACAGTAAGCTGAGTAATCTCATAGTCAAAATCTACAAAACCTTCAACAATGACACGTCCTGCACCTGCACGACCACCCTCTTGAGATACAGTCCACGCAGTTTCGATATCAGCCTCACTTCTTACAAGAGTCTGACCGTGACCCGATGAACTCATAATAGGTTTTATCACACAAGGAATACCTATTTCTTGAACAGCGCTAATAAATTCTTCGTGAGAAGATGCGAAACGGTAAGTCGACGTTTTAATACCTAACTCCTCAGCTACTAAAGTTCTGATACCTTCACGGTTCATAGTAAGATAAGTTGCATTTGCATTAGGAATTACATTATAACCCTCTTTTTCAAGTGCTATAAGCTCTTTTGTAGCAATAGCCTCAACTTCTGGGATTATGTAATCTGGCTTTTCTAACTCGATAATTTCGCGTAGAGCCTCTCCGTCTAACATTGAAACAATATAAGACTTGTGAGCTACTTGCATAGCTGGCGCATTCTCATATTTATCCAACGCAACAACTTCAACACCATAACGTTGTAATTCGATTGTTACTTCTTTACCTAATTCTCCCGAGCCACAAAGTAGAGCTTTCTTACCTACTGGTGACATTACTGTTCCGATTTCCATATGTATATTTTTTAACGTGTTAATTATTTTCTTATTATTCTCTAAAATACACTCTTTTAACTCGTGGAGAAATAAGAGTAATTATTTCATAGCTTATAGTTTGTATACGTTCAGCCATACTGTTTACTGTATTGTTTTTACCTACTATAGTCACAACATCGCCCTCAGCACAATCAATATCCGTAACGTCTATCATACAAGCATCCATACAAACATTACCTACCGTAGGTGCTAGCTGACCATTTACCTCAACACTCCAAGCACCACAGCTAAGCGCCCTTCTAAATCCGTCAGCATAACCTATAGGTATGGTAGCGATTCTAGAGTTAGTCTTTAGAGTTTGATTTTTATTATACCCTACAGTCTCACTAGAGCTAACACTATGTATCTGAGCTATAACTGTTTTAAGAGTTAAAATATCTTTAATATGACTATTCTCTTTTGATGAACAATAAAGGGAAATACCCATACGCACCATATCAAATTCTGCATCCTTAAAACGCTCTATACCAGCACTATTAGCAAGGTGTCTTATAACATCCTGAAGACTAAGCTCGTCTATTATTTTTGAACTCATGCGTTTATAAAGTTCTATCTGTCTTTGAGTATAAACATCATGCGATTCATTATCCGAAGAAGTAAAATGAGAGAAAATAGATTTTACCTTAACCCATTTATTTTCTTTCAACTTGTCTATAAGCTGGGGAAGGTCGCCTTCTTCAAATCCCAACCTATGCATCCCTGTATCTAACTTAAGATGAATAGGATAACTCACTCCCAAAGTATGTTTCACCTCATTCGAAAATTTTTCCAATGACTTAAAACTATAAATCTCAGGTTCTAACCTATATTTTATCATAGTCTTATAAGCATGAGGTTCGCTATTAAGCACTATAATAGGTAGCTTTACGCCACCATCCCTCAGTTTCACACCCTCGTCAGCATACGCCACAGCTAGGTAGTCTAAGCCCTGTTTCTCTAAGTTTCTTGCCACCTCTACTGCGCCACAACCATAAGCATCGGCTTTCACCATAGCCATACACTTAGTATTAGGCTTTAATTGAGATTTAAGGTAAAGGTAGTTGTCCAAAAGTTGAGACAAATTCACCTCTAAGACAGTAGTATGTACCTGTCGTTCTATGGTAGCAGAAATTTTCTCAAACTTAAACTTCCTACTTCCTTTTAACAAGATAGCCTTACCGCTAAACTCATTTTCTAATGTTTCACTCTCTGATATCTCAGAAAGTAAATCCTCGGTTGTAGCAAAGAATTTTGAGTTTTTAAAACCTTTAAAGCTAGCCTTTTCACCTAAAAGAGCTTCACCCACTCCATAAAAACTATCAACTCCCTTTTGCATAAGCAAATCTGCCACATTTCTATAAAGCACCTCATTATCGAGGTAAGACTGCTGAATATCAGACAACACAACAACCTTTTCTAAGGCTTTACAGTTAGAGTTCAAAGTATCTAGCGCTATAGAAAGTGATTTAAAATCACTATTATAAACATCATTTATAATTACAGCTCCCCTATTACCATCTTTTATCTCCATGCGCATCTCTACAGCTTCTAGCGATTCGCATTTGCGCACACTAGCAGCAAAAACTTCTTTGCTATGAGTCATAGCGATATACGACAAAGAAGTCATTACATTGTAATAAGATATACTATCATTAAAAGGTATATTTAGCATATAAATATCATCACCAAAGCTAAAACGTACATGCACAGCGCCTTCTATTTTTTCTTTGGCAAGAATTTTAATATCGCAATATTCTTTTTCGCCCCAGCAGAATAACCTCTTATCCTTAAAGTTAGCTTCTATATAATCACTCACAAAGGCTTTCTCTGTATTGTATATTATCCTCTTACAATCTTTAGCAAGATACAACTTTTCTTCTAATTTAACATCCTTAGACTCAAAATTTTCTGAGTGAGCGTCAGACAAGTTAGTAAAAATCACAGAATCAGGTTTTAGTATAGCTTCTAAATGTTGCATCTCTCCACATTGAGAAATTCCTGCTTCAAAAACGTAATAATCACTATCATTAGGCACACCAAGCACAGAAAGCGCTACACCTAGCTGAGAGTTATAGCTTTTAGGGCTTTTCTCTACGGCTACAAGCTGTGAAATCCACTCTTTTACTATGCTCTTACCGTTAGACCCTACAATAGCCGTAACTTCTCCCCTCATCTGAGTGCGATATACTCCTGCTATTTTTTGTAGTTCTGCGATAGTGCTTTTTACAACTATATAACTTACATCACAGTCTTTTACTAGCTCATCATTTTCTACAATAAACGCCTTAATACCCCTCCTAGCTAGCTCTGGGATGTATTTATGTCCATCAAAAGACAGCCCCTTTATAGCACAAAATATCACATCTTCACAACTAAATAAAGTTCGTGAATCAGTGACAAATTGTTTTATTTCTATATTTTCTCCTAAAAGCTGAGTATTACAGATATCTGCAATACTCAACATATCCATCTTAAAACTCATAATAAGAGCTGTATTTATTCTTTTCTATAACCCAGAAAATGGTACATTAAATTTAATAACACCTGTAGAGCGTGGAGCAATTTCATATACATTATATATGAAAACATAACCTGTAGAATCTAGACCTATCATCTCAGGTAGCTGAGGGCTATCCACGTCAAAATCACTAAAGAAACAAGAATACCCATCCACTGGAAGATAATTTTCTTTAAGGTATTTAGATATTAAAGTTTTAACCTTAACACTATCTTTCACTAAACTTTTATTAGGGATAAGTTCTCCTGTATTAGAATTAAAGTTAAGATAAACATTATCTATCATAAAGTTAGCACCTCCCATGTAGTATTGCTTTTCACACCATACACTTACAGTGTCCCCTTTCACAAAGAAATCACCATTACCAAGAATTTGATATTCTATATGCGCAATAATACTATCTGCCTGTTTCTCCTCACGTAAAAGAGTCAAACAAGAATCTATAGAACAACTTCTATCAGCATTTGCTATCCATGAAGTATAAAAACAACGTATAGTGTCATTTATCTTATCAGAAACTGAGTCTACACCACCAAAGATATAAGGGTAAGTTATATCAGCATTTACTCCCTTTTCATTAGTTTTAATCTCTAATCTCTCCCAATATACCTCAGGCTTAGTAGTACATGCTACAAAAAACAAGACTCCCACAAGAGCCATAAGCGCTCTACTTTTTAATAATTTACTTACCATAATACTATTCTTTTAAAGCATTAATAATATCGTCAACTTTAATATTATCACCTTTGATAATATATTTAGCTTTTCTATAAAATTCGTTTCTATGCTCCAATGCTCCTTCCACAAACTCTAATAATTCTTCGTCAGTTTTAGAAGCTATAAGCGGTCTTTTAGCCTTTCCGAATTTAAGACGTGAAGTCAAAATACCAGGTTTAATATCTAAATAAACAGTTTCACCTTTCTGGTTCATGATATCCATATTACCATTAAAACAAGGAGCTCCTCCACCTGTAGCAACTACAAAATTTTGATCACTAGACAAGTTTTTCAAATATTCTGTTTCGCATTCACGAAAATAATTCTCTCCTTTAGTAGCGAAAATCTCAGATGTTGAACACTGCTCTTGCTTTTCTATCAAGGCATCCATATCACAAAACTCCATCATTAACTTCCTAGCTAGAGATTTGCCTAAGGTCGACTTCCCCGACCCCATATATCCAATTAAAAAAACCAACATAAATTAATAATTATCATGTTACTCTTCGTCGTCAAAGTCAAAAGCCAATTCTAGCATTTGAGGTGTTGATGTTTCTTCTTGTTCCTCTAATACTTCATCTTCTATCTCCTCTGCATCTTCATAGCTTTCTTCAACCTCTTTTTCTAGGGGCTCCACAAAGGTTAATTTAGCTACTACATAAGTCGTAATACGC
>JAWXTP010000052.1:0-18772 GCA_044433415.1 Rikenellaceae bacterium | reverse complement strand
TCTTTTGCAGCCATACAAATTTGTTTTCCTAGACGAGTAAACACACGAGCCATGTTGCTCCAGCGTTTCATTTTAGTAGCTTTGCGGTATTCAAATGCTCTTCCCATAATTTTTATAATTTTTAATTAATTCTATCATTAAACAGGTGCGCAAACACATTAAGGGGAACTCCCTTAAGGGGAGTTCTAATAATTGGTTTTATTCGATTCCAAATCTAAAACTTCTAAATCTAAAAGCGTTAAAATCCAATTTTTAGAAGTTCCCTTAACCTATTTCTAACATACGAAGAATAGACTTCTCTGCCTTTTGACGCATTTCTTCATCAATTTCAATGATATTTGTGTTATTTTTTAATGTATTATATATTTTCTCTAAAGTGTTCAATTTCATGTAACTACAATCATTACAACCACATGTTGAATCAGTTGGAGGCGCAGGGATAAACTCCTTTCCTGGACACTCTAACTTCATTTTATATAAAATTCCTGGTTCAGTAACGACAATAAATTTTGTCGCTGAATCAGTTTTTGCAAACTCCAACAACTCAGCTGTAGAGCCTAACACATCAGATATTAGATGTATAGGTTTTTTACACTCAGGGTGAGTAAGAATCTTAGCATCAGGATTAGCCTCCTTAAGTTCAAGGATTCTTTCAAGCGAAAATTGTTCGTGAACATGACAAGCACCATCCCAAATAATCATATCTTCACGTCCTGTAGAAGTTTTCACATAGTTACCTAGATTACGGTCAGGACCAAAGATAATCTTAGCATCCTTAGGTAAAGAATCAACAACAGAAATAGCATTAGAACTTGTGCAAACAATATCTGTGTGAGCCTTAACACCTACAGTAGTATTCACATAAGAAATAACGGTATGATCTGGGTATTTTTTAACAAACTCTCCAAATTTTGTTGCATCACAAGAATCTGCAAGAGAACAACCTGCCTCTAAATCAGGCAAAAGAACTGTTTTCTGTGGAGAAAGCACCTTGGCTGTTTCTGCCATAAAGTGAACTCCTGCAAAAAGGATAACATCTGCATCATTATTTGCTGCTACACGTGATAAAGCTAAAGAGTCACCCACAAAGTCTGCAACCTCTTGCACTTCATCAGGTGTATAATAATGTGCTAAAATAATAGCATTTCTCTCTTTTTTTAGAGCCTCAATATTTTGTATAAGTTCTAATTTTGTCATTTTTTTAGGTTTTGTACCATTTAAAGTATGCGAACAATAACTCACATACATAGTTAAGAAGATACAAAAATAGTAAAAGTAGAGTGTTTAACAAAAAAAAACACTCTACTTTTATCACAATCACCAAAAAAAGGTGATAATATTTCAAAGTTATTTCCCAAATTAGCTTCTAGAAACTTTAGGAAACTTCTAGAACTCCCCTTTAGGGAACACCCTGTATTTGTAAATTATTCACGGATAGCAGCAACACCTGGAAGAACAGCACCTTCCATGTACTCTAATAAAGCACCACCACCTGTTGAGTTGTAGCTAACTTTATCAGCCATACCAAATTTATTGATACAAGCTACTGAGTCACCACCACCAATTAGTGAGTAAGCTCCGTTTTCTGTAGCTTCAGCGATAGCATCAGCGATAGCTTTTGAACCAACTGCATAGTTATCCATTTCGAATACACCCATAGGACCATTCCAAAGGATAGTTTTACATTTTTTAATCATTTTAGCGAAATCTTCACAAGTAGCAGGACCTATGTCAACGCCTTCCCAACCTTTAGGGATATTGTTTGAAGGACATACTTGAGATGGAGTATCGTTTTTGAATTCAGCGATACAAACAGCATCACATGCTAAACCAATTTCAACATTTGCTTTTTCAGCTTCAGCGATAAATTTGTGAACAGTCTCAAATTGATCTTTCTCACACATAGAATCACCAATGTTACCACCTTTAGCAGCTTGAATAGTATAAGTCATACCACCAGCTGCGATAAGTACGTCAACTTTAGGAAGTAATTTTTCGATAACTGAGATTTTTGTAGAAACTTTAGCACCACCTAAAATAGCGATAAATGGACGTTCTGGAGCTTCTAATACTTTATCTATAGCAGATAATTCGCCTTCCATAACGTAACCAAACATTTTATCATTGCTAAAGAATTTAGCGATAATAGTTGTAGATGCGTGAGCACGATGAGCAGTACCAAATGCGTCATTTACGTAACAGTCAGCTAAAGATGCTAATGTAGCAGCAAACTCTTCGTTACCTTTAGTTTCTTCTTTGTAGAAACGAAGGTTTTCAAGAAGTAACACTTGACCTGGTTTTAAAGCAGCAGCTTTTTCTTTAGCTTGTTCACCAACACAATCATTTGCGAAGTCTACTTGAGTACCTAAGTTACCTTCTAGGCAAGAAATGATGTGACGTAAAGAGAATTTATCCTCTGGTCCTTCTTTTGGACGACCTAAGTGAGACATAAGGATAGCAGAACCACCACCTGCTAATATTTTTTTAATAGTTGGAATGGCAGCACGGATACGAGTATCGTCTGTTACATTTAAATCTCCATCTAAAGGAACGTTGAAATCAACACGGATAATCGCACGTTTACCTGTAAAATCGTAACTGTCAATTGATTGTTGCATAGTAATTTATTATTAATTTAAATATTTTATATGTATAAGTTCAAATAATTTAAGTTGTATTTACTTATTCACTAATAAATACATTACAAAAAGCAAACCACTAGTTTATAGTTCATTAACAAACAAATTAAGATTAACAAACACTAGCTTCTAACACTTTTATTTTACAAATATAATTTTTTTATTTAAGACAGACTAATTTTTTTAGAACAAAATGTTATAATTGTACAAAAAATTACAAAAAAAACAGATATTTTCAGTTTTTCTTCAAACTATTACTAAAACTACCCTAAAAATACCCAGAAAATCTAACAATTTACAGAAAAAGCACAACTAATAAATAAACATCTTATAAGTTTACTATTCTAAACTCTTTTGGATATAAATTATTGCACCTATTACCTATCCTTTTTATAAAGCCTAGAGGTAGATTCTCATAACTTACTAAATTAATCCCTATCTCGAAAATCGAACAATCTATATCTTTTTTACGGATAAAATCCAAAGCCATTTCTTTTGGTACATATACTATAGGTACATTTTTCTCAAAATTCGCCCCTACATACAAGGCTAAAGGATGTGATGGCTTGAAATCTGATTTAAAAAATTGACCTAACTCAACTCCTTCATATATAATCTTTACGTACTGTTCAAGGTTTTTAAAAAGTTCAATATAGTTTTTATTGAACATTTTAACTATTCCTTTTTCGTTCTTTATATATGTAAAAGATTCGCTATCTTTAATCCACGTTGCAAGTTCTTTTTGCTCCTTAGACACTGCTACAACATATCTTGACTTATAATTTTTACGTTGAACGATACGGCTAGACTCTCCGCATTCCTTTTTTCTCATGATGGATATAAACATACCCTCACCTTTACACTTATGAGGATAGAACCTAAATCCATTAATACCATCTGTAATTGTTTTTACAACACCCCAACTATCTTCTATACTTATATCAATAGGCTCTACGTCAAAATTTTCAGATACCCATGCTAAATTCTCCTCGTTTTCCTTTTTATTAAAGGTACACGTACTATATATTAGAAACCCTCCTTCTTTTAGAGAGTTAAAGCTATCACTAATTATACGGCGTTGACGTTGTACACAAAGCTCTACATTTGAAGCGCTCCATTGATTAACAGCATCATTAACTCGTCTAAACATACCTTCCCCTGAACATGGAGCATCTATAGAAAGAACATCAAAACTATGTGTTAGATTCCCAAACTGTTTAGGATCACTAGAAGTAACTATAACATTACCCAAACCCCACTTTATGATATTCTCTTCAAGAATCTTACTGCGCGAAGAAATTGTTTCATTGGCAACGACAAGAGATTTTAAGCCTACCAAAGAAGATATATGAGTAGACTTACCTCCTGGAGCTGCACATAGATCTAACACAGCTATTTCATCGCCTAACTCCTTTAAGATTACCTGTTTGAATAGCTGTTCTAAAAACATAGAACTAGCCTCCTGTACATAATACCCTCCTCCATGCAAATTAGGGTCTAGGGTAAATTGAGCGCGCTCGTCAAGGTAAGTTCCAGTTTCACACCATGCTACTTTATCACCCTCTTTTATAATATTTTTATAAGGATTGGTACGTAATGAAACAATAGACTCTCTAGAAATAGCAGATTTAAACTCCTCTATTTCAGACTGAGGCATTACCTCTAATAAATTTTTTACGAACTGTTCAGGAAGGTTATTTTCCATGATTATTAATCGTTGCTTATTTTTAAAGATGATTTATTAATCACAAAGTTAGGCATAATAATTACATTATCATGTGTATTTAGCTCTGTATTTTTTTCCTCTATAGAGTTGATAACGATATCTACTGCACATATAGAATACTCATTTATAGGCTGCTCTATATAAGTAATTGGCGTATAGAACAAATCAAAAGAGTCCATCTTATCAAAAGAAACTATACCCACATCTGTAGGTACAATTAACTCCCTGCTCTTAATAACTCGTAAACCATCCATACACATCATTCCTTCTGTAAAGAAAAAAGCATCTGGTCGGTCTTCTTGATTTAACAACTCATTTACTACTCGTGTAGTGTCATCACTAGCAGTTTTATGAAGCACCGTCCTTACTATAACAGGTAAATTATGCTCTTCAATAGCCGCAGTATACCCATCAATACGTTCATTAATATGCTTTAGTTTAGACTCAAATGTAACTAAAGCGATACGTTTAAACCCTTGATTAATCAGGTGTTTTGCAGCACCATAAGTCGCAACAAAGTTATCAAGTCTCACTGTAGGTACTTGAAGTTCTGAATGGTACCTATCTACCACTACTACAGGCATCGCGTTATTAGCTAGTTCTGAAATTTGTCCTCTTGACTCCTCACTTGCACAAATAATAAAACCATCGACACCTCTCCCTGTCAATGTATCAATAGCAAGTCTTTGCTTATCAGCTCTTTCATCAGTACTTGCTATAATTACTGCATAACCTTTAGAATGTGAATAGTCCTCTATCTTTCGCGCTAAACGTGCAAAAAAAGGAGAAGAAATATCTGCCAATATCAAGCCTAGTGTCTTAGTTCTTCCACTCCTAAGACCCTTAGCTACCATATTTGGTTTATAATTTAATTCTTTTGCGATTTGTAAAATTTTCTCTGCTTTAGAATCTGCAACTCTATACTGTTTAGCTTTTCCGTTAAGCACAAACGAAACTAAAGATATTGAAACGCCTGCTTTTTCGGCGATATCTTTAAGCACAGCTGTTTTAGTCCCCATTTAATTAGGTTAAATTGATTATTACGACTGCTAAATTACAATTTTATTATCAGCTTTCAAAATTTATCCATATTATGTTGTTTTTATTACATTTTATACCTAAAATACAACATAACACTAAACCGCTGTAATACAAAATATTAACAGTAACTAATATCTGAAAACTAGATTTTTAAGGTTTTAAATTTATTTCCTGAATTACCCTATAAAACCAATTGATTAGGAATGGCTTTTATTAAATTTACAAGAAAAAAAATAAATATTATTATAATTTATCAATTAATTTCATTTTTTATTCAAAATTAATTATATTTGCATTAAAAATTTATAATAGTATGAAAGCAAAATATTTTAATTCTGTTATTATTGCCTTTATGACGCTAACATCAACTGCCTCAGTTAATGCAAGCGAATTAGAAAGCAATAAAACACCTTTAACTCCAACGTCTATTTCTGTTGGTGCAGACTCTTATCTTATTACAAGTAAAAATCATAAGGCACTTTATATTTATGACAAAGCAACAAATGTGCTAAAGTCAGAGATTTTATTTGATTTACCTGTTACTGGTGTTAAACTTGAAGGAAATACAGCGTATGTAACTTCTTCTTATGAAAAAGGTAAACTTTCAAAAGTAAATATCACAACTGGAGAAATAGAAAAAACTGTTGATGCTGGAATGGGAGCTATGTATCCTATCTTATCTAATGACAAGCAAAAAGTATTTGTTTGTAACCAATTCAAAGGTACAGTTCAAGCCTTCAATACTAGTGACTTATCTTTAAATGGTGAAGTAGCCGTTCATAGAGAGCCTTGTGCTGCTGCTATTACTCAAGACGACAAGTACTTATACGTTAACAACCACCTACCTCTACAACGTGCTGATTTAGACTATGTAGCTGCTGACGTTTCTATCATCGACCTAACAACTATGACAAAGGTTAAGGATGTGAAACTTGACAATGGTAGTAATGCACTACGTGATATGGCGCTTTCTGTTGATGGTAAGTATGTTTTCGTAAGCCATAACCTTGGTCGTTTCCAAGTGCCTACGTCTCAGCTTCAACAAGGATGGATGAATACATCAGCTGTAAGTGTTATAGATGTGGCTACACAAACTTTCCTAGGTAGTGTGCTTTTTGATGAACCTGAACGCGGTGCAGCAGGTATCTGGGGCATAGATGTTGACGGTAACGACATTATCGTTAGCCACTCTGGTACTCACGATATTTCTATATTAAAATATGATGCTTTCAAGGAGAAATTTGAAAATACAGCAGACCGCTCAAAATTATCTTATGACCTATATTTCCTTTACGGAATGAGAACTCGTCTGACTCTTGTTGGTAATGGGCCTCGTGATGTAGAAATTGATAATGGTGTAGTATACGTACCTACTTATTTCTCTGATACTCTTAACATTGTGAATATAGAAAATAAAGAAATAGATACTACAATTGCTTTACACCCTAATAGAGTACAAACAGATGCTGATAAAGGTGAGATGTATTTCAACGATGCTACTTACTGCTTCCAAAATTGGCAATCTTGTAACGGATGTCACCCAGGAGATGGTAGAACTGACGGTATGAACTGGGACTTAGTTAATGACGGTATAGGCAACTCTAAAAACTGTAAAAGTATGTTACTTTCACATGTTACAGCTCCTAGTATGATTTCAGGCATACGTGAAACTGCTGAACTTGCTGTACGTAAAGGCTTTACTCACATACAATTTGCTCAAGTTCCAGACCATGTACCTAATTGCGTAGATAAATACCTAAAAGGCCTAAAAGCGCTTCCTAGTCCATTTTTAGTAAATGGAGAACTTAGCGAAACAGCTAAAGCAGGACGAAAAGTATTTGAGAAATACAAATGCGATGATTGTCACTCTGGTCCTTATTTCACAGACTTAAAAATGTATGTAATAGGTGATGATGTAGAGTTTGAAAAAGGTTGGGATACTCCAACTCTTATAGAAGTATGGCGCACAGCTCCTTATCTTTTTGATGGTAGAGCTACAACTTTAGAGGAAGTATTTGGTGTTCACAAACACGGGATAGACGGCAAAATTAGCAAAAAAGACCTTAACGCTCTTTCAGAATACGTAAGATCTTTATAAGATAGCCCTTTAATTAAGCGAAATTTTATAAAGCACATTAAATTTACACAAATTATAGCACAAACACTTGTTATTAAGAATTATATTATTAACTTTGCTTTGTTATTGTAACACGTTTGTGTAGATAAATTTTAGCGTTTGGGATAAACGTACAAGCTAACTTGCCCCTATAAGCCTTAAATATAAATGATTTAAGGGAACTTCTAAAACGAGGTTTTAATGCTTTTTGTTTTTCAAAAGCGCGTAAAGCCAATTTCTAGAACTACCCTCAATAAAAACAACAAATTAAACTATGCTGCCTCAATACATTTGTAAAATAGACCGCACCTCTGGAAAAGATTTTAAAACTATGTGTTTAAAACTTGTAGAAAGATCTTTTTCGGATAGTACAACAACCATTAGAATGACTTTTTTTGGGAAACCTGACTCTCAAGAACAGTACCTAGAACGACTAGGAATAATTTCAGAGGTAATAGCTGAAAAATTTGGAGATAAAAAACCAGTATTCAGTTATGTATCTCAACCTCCACTAGTTGGAGACTTAGTACTAGAAACTGTATGCACTCAGAAATATGGTTATTTTGACATTAACTACAAAACATTAGGCGACATCTCGTATATACAGATATTATTTAATGGAGGTAAGTTTGTTTGTGTAGGTGGAGTTATGGGTTCTAACATATTAGAACAGACTATAGCTCAGCAATGTAAAGAAATATTTAAAAAATTAGACGCTATACTGTTAGCTGAAAATTTAAAAGTAGAAGATATCGTCAGACAGTGGAACTATATTGAGCACATTACATCTATGAATAATGGAGTTCAAAACTACCAGTCACTAAATGACGAGAGAACTCACTTCTATGCCAAAGGAGATTGGAGCAAGGGCTATCCTGCTGCAACAGGCATAGGCACAACATGTGGTGGTGCTGTCATTGACTTTGATGCTATGATAACTAACGATGTTCAAATTATCACTTTAGATAATGAGCTACAAGTCCCTGCTCATGACTATTCTCAGGATGTGTTGTTAGGACTTGAAGACGAGGTATATAAAGAAAGAACAACTCCAAAGTTTGAAAGAGGCAAAGCTATTTCTTCTGACAGTTACACTATGAGTTATATTTCTGGTACAGCAGCCATTAGAGGTGAGGAGAGCATCGAGAACATGGATATCGACCGCCAAATAATAGTTACTATGGAAAATATTAACTACTTGGTATCTGCTAAGAACCTTAAGAAATATGGGGCTAAGGCAGACATCGAAGATCCTCAATATTCTGCTCTAAGGGTTTACCTTAAAAATGAGTCGGATATTGAAGCAACTAGAAAATTCATGGAAAGAAACTACCCAGAGACTGACCTATGTTATCTTCTAGCTGACGTTTGTCGTGACGAGCTTCTTATTGAAATAGAAGGCATTGCACGATATTAAGGAAACTCCTTTTAAACAAATATATAAATCTTAAAAAATAAAATTATGAAAATTACTAAATTATTATCAGTTATCCTATTAGCAGCTAGCCTTGCTTCTTGTTGTGGAAACGCTACAAAAAAAGACGACTGTTGCGGAGAATGTAAATCAGAAACTAAAGCTATGAAAACACCATTTAAGAAAAAGTACACAAACGCAGATTTTTATACTGACGGTAAATTCAACGAAGATGTAGCTATTAAAGCTTACAAAGAAATGCTTGCACACTATGACGTGCCTTTCACTGAAACTCTAGAACAAGGATTCTGGGTTGCAGAATTCGGTACTGGTGACTTCGAAAATTGCGGTATGGGTGGTATCTTCTGGATTAACGATGAAAAACACAGATATTTCGGTCACGAAATCTACTTGCTACCAGGTCAAATGATTCCTGAACACAAACACGTTGAAACTGAATATCCTGCTAAATTTGAATGCTGGATGGTACGCCACGGTTCTGTTTACAACTTCAGTGAAGTTGGTGACCCTACTCCAAATGCTCCTACTATTCCTGCTAGCCAAGCTGCTACAACAATTTCTAAAAACTTTGTTGAGCAACCAGTTGGTCCAGTTGTAGAACTTAAAGAAATCGAAACTTTCCACTTCCTACTTGCTGGTGATGAAGGTGCTATCGTTACTGAATTTGCAACTTACCACGACGGTGCAGGTCTAAGATTCTCGAATCCTAAAGCTAAATTATAATAATATGAGAACATTTAATCACTTCGGAATCCCTACAACGGTTGTTAAAGAGGGAGAGACTTATAGTCCTGACATGAAATTATTCCTAACAGACTATAACGTTGGTAGCAAAAACAAAATTGAGTTCCTACGTTTCGACGCAGACTCTGAAATGCCTGAAATTCTTAAAACTCACGCACATATCGCTTATGTAGTTGACGATATTGATGCTGAAATGGAAGGTCTAACAATAGTTATGGAAAAGACAGTATTATCTGACGAATTGACTATTGCTTTCATTGAAGAAGAAGGTATTGCTATTGAATTAATGCAATTTTCTTAAGCTACACACTAACTAGAAGTTATTTTATTAATCATTTATTGCTTTAGAAATAGGGCATTTACATTATACCTTTGTAAGAAAATTTTAAAATCATGAAAACTAAATTTATAAACGAACCAGAAAATATTACTGCTGAACTACTAGAAGGATACACTCTTGCATATAAAGACATTGTATCTTTAGGCGCAGAAAACATCGTAGTACGTACAAATCCTAAAGACGAAAGCAAAGTTGCTGTTATCTCTATGGGTGGATCAGGCCACGAACCTGCAATTAGCGGTTTCGTAGGTGAAGGTATGTTAGACTGCTCTGTAGTAGGTGACGTATTTGCTGCTCCAGGTGCTCAAAGAGTATTCCAAGCACTTCAAATGTTCAAACGTGAAGCTGGTATTTTACTAGTTGTTCTTAATCACTCTGGTGACCTTATGAGTGCAAATATGGCTTGTCAATTGGCTGAGCGTGTTGGTATTAAAGTAAAACAAATCATGACTCACGATGATATCAGTGCTGGTCTTGATACTGCAGATATCGACCGTAGAGGTTTAGCTGGTTGCGTTCCTTTATTTAAAGTTGTTGGTGCTGCTGCTGAAGAAGGTAAATCAATCGACGAAATCATCGAAATCGGTGAGCGTATGAACGAAAACATCGCTACTTTAGCTGTTGCTATGGGTAAATGTACTCACCCTCAAAACGGTGCTGTTATTGCTGACCTTCCAGAAGGTATTATGGAAATCGGTATGGGTCAACACGGTGAAGGTGGTCAAGGTGGCCGTAGAGAACTAGTTTCTGCTGATGACACTGCTGAGACTATGATCAACCACCTTATGAAAAAAATCCAACCTCAAACAGGTGACAAAGTTGCTCTTTACATCAATGGTGTAGGCGCTACAACTCACATGGAACTTAGCATCATCTTTAGAGCTGCTTACAAAGTTCTTGAAGCTGCTGGTTGCGAAGTAGTAGACGGTAAAATCGCTGAAATCCTAACTGTTCAGGAACAATCAGGTTTCCAAATGATTCTTACTAAACTTGACGACGACCACGTTGAACTTCTTAAAAACAGAAAATCAACTACTCCTTACTGGAGTGTTAACGCATAGTCAATTCCTAACAGATTGACTGTAAATACACAAAACCTTTACCCTCATTGCCTGAAAAGTGCGATGGGGGTAAAGTTAAATTAAGTAAAACTGTATTTTATGTAGTCTTACTTTCTTATTAGTAATAATCCCTTTGTAGTGGGTAGCAACACCCATTTCAACCTAAATACTTTAAATAGATATGACAACATTAACAATTGACAACTTCAAAGCAATGATTGAAAACGCATTAGCGAATATCACTGCTCGTTCTGACGAATTTTCACAACTAGATGCTGTAATCGGTGATGGTGACCACGGTACAGCTATCGTAACTGCTTTTACTGCTGTACGTGACGGTGGTGTTAATGGCACTGAATTTAAACAAATGCTTAACGATATGGCTTTTGGCGTTATGCTTCAAACTAGTGGTTCAACAAGTACTCTTATCGGTGGTTTATTCCTAGGTATGAGTGATAGCGTATCTGGTACTGAACTTGATGCTGCTGCTGTTAAAGCTATGTTTGCTGGTGGTCTTGCTGGTGTTCAAAAACAAACTAAAGCTGTACCTGGTGACAAAACAATGATGGACGCTCTTGTTCCAGCGGTTAACGCTATTCAAGCATGCGAATCTGATGATATTAAAGCTATTATTACTGCTGGCGCTGAGGCTGCTTTAGCAGGTGCTAAAGAAACTGTAGCTATGAAAGCTAACTTCGGTCGCGCTAGAAACTATGGTGAGAAATCAATCGGCTATGCAGACAGCGGTGCTACATCGTGGGCGTGTATGATAGAGTCATTCGCAAACGCTTTGTAAGGTTTTCTTCCGGCAAGCAACACCGTGAAGGCTTTTCCCAATAACGGCCTACATTTTTCACCTTTTCCGAAAAAGAAGTGCTCACAACCTCAAGGTTGCTCCGCGTTCTTTTCCGAAAAACGCAAAAAATCTAAGCCATTCTTGGAAAAAGCGGACAATCCGTTTCCTGCCCTGTGCAGGCTAAAAGATTGTTCAAAAGATTGTTCAAAAGATTGCTTGAAGAATAGCTGGTTCGGTTTATTGTCGGATAAAATAATATATGTCGTGGGCTGATATACTTAGCGGTGGTGGATTACGTTTTATATGTGTGGACTTCATTGCGTAAATGTCGCTCATGACAATCATATCAATGTGTAACAACTTGATAGCAAATAATAAATAATGGAAGTTCTATAAACTGGTTTTATTCGATTTCGTATTTGTAAAAATTCAAAGATGAAACTTTAAAATGCGAAAGCGTTAAAACCCAGTTTTTAGAAGTTCCATAAATATAAATAATTAAAATTAAAAGAAAAAATGGCAGATTTAGATGATTTAAGAGAAGGTAATGACTTCGGTTTAGGCCAAGTTGGTGCAACTTCAACTTTCCACGTAAAAGGTTCTGATAACTTACCTTGGGGTATGAAAGATCGTTTATCTCGTATTTTCAGTCCAAAAACTGGTAAATCAGTAATGTTGGCTTTTGACCACGGTTTCATTATGGGACCTACTTCTGGTTTAGAGCGTATAGATTTAAACATAGTTCCTCTTATTGAGTATGCTGACTGTATTATGTGCTCTCGCGGTATCCTTCAATCTTCAGTTCCTCCAACATCAAATAAACCTATCTGTTTACGTGCTGATGCTGGTACTACTATCTTAACAGAACTTAACGATAACGTTATTATTGATATCGAAGATGCAGTAAGAATGAACGTTTCTACTCTTGCAGTTATGTTAGCAATTGGCGATGCTGCTCACGAAGCTAAAACTATCGCTAACCTTTACAAAACTGCTGATAACGCTTCTCGTTTCAATATCCCAGTTATGGGTATCACAGCTGTTGGTAAAGATATGGCTAGAGATGCGCGCTACTTCGGTCTTGCTACTCGTGTAGCTGCTGAAAATGGCGCTCACATAGTTAAAACTTACTACTGTGAAGGTTTCGAAAAAGTAGTTGCTGCTTGTCCAGTTCCTATCGTTATCGCTGGTGGTAAAAAACTTCCTGAACTAGAAGCTCTTCAACTTTGCTACGATGCAATCAATAGAGGTGCTGCTGGTGTTGATATGGGACGTAACGTATTCCAAAGTGAAGCTCCTGCAGCTATGATTCAAGCTGTAGCAGGCGTTATCCACGATGGTTTAACTCCAGAACAAGGTCTTGAAATGTTTAATGACCTTAAATAAGGAACTTCTAAATAGTAATTCTAATTCTGTTCTACCTGTTGAGTATTCAGCAGGTAGAACTTTTCAACACTTAAACTAAAATGAAAAACGTAAAAAACACCATAATAATTTTAGTTGCTTTTTTTGCTTCTCTAAATACTTTTGCTGCTGATTATTTTCTAGTTGCAGGCTCAGGATGGAATAAAATTGCAATAATTAATAAAGAAACTTTAGAACCAATATGGACTTATGGTCTTCCTAAGGGAGGGGAATGCAATAGCGTTGATTACACAAAAGCGGGGAATATTGCATTTTCTTATAGTAAAGGTGCTGCTGTAGTTGCTCAAAGTGGTGCTATTATTTTTAATATTGACGCTGGTGAAGGTGAACAAATTCAACATATCTCTGAGATAAAAGGTGGCTACCTAGTTGGCATTTGCGGCACTCCATCGCGTATCCTTGAAGTAGACAAATTCGGTAGAACAAAAAAAGAAATCACTTACGATACAGGACTTAAACACGCGCATAACCAACATAGACAAATCAAGAAAACTAAGAAAGGTCACTACTTAGTTCCTATAGTCGGTAAAGGCATAATCCTAGAACTAGACAGTGAAGGTAACATAGTAAGAGAAGTAACTGTTGGTGGTGTGCCTTACTCTATATCTGAACTTCCTAACGGAAACTGGTTAGTACCTTGCGGTGATAAAGGTTATATGGTTGAAATCAACCCTGAAACTAGTGAAGTAGTTATGAGAATTGATAACTCTACATTCAACGATGAAATAAAACTTGGTTTCGTTGCTGAGACTATCCGCTACAAAAACGGAAATACTATTTTCTGTAACTGGTTAGGTCACACTAAAGACAAACAACAACCTATCCTTATTGAACTTAACAAAGACAACCAAATTATTTGGAGAGTAGAAAATAACACACCTAACTTAGGTGCTATTTCTGCGATTGATCCTTTAAACGGCAAATTTTACAAATAAAAACTTTAATAGTTGTATATGAAAAAATCATTAACTCTTTGTTCTTTATTCCTACTTCTAGTATCTACAGTTAGCGCACAAAGCTGGACTGAGGATGTAGTAAATACGAAAAAGGAACTTCAAAAAACCTTAGTTCAGCAAAGAACTAATGTTATGCGAATCAGACAGCCCCACGAAAAGATTAGTCTTGACGTGACTGGATGGGATAGATTATCTTTGTACGCTTGGAGTACAGAAGATGGTACAAGTTATGATCAAACTGCGTGGGGAGATGCCGTTTTAATCGCAAATGACGGCACTGTAGTTAAAGTTTCGGAAATGTCTTACGTGTTTACTAAAACCATGTATGAAGACCCTTTCCGTAATGTTAATTTTACAAAAAAACCTCTTGGCATAAACGGTAAAAAATACGAACACGGTATTTGTTTACACGCCAATGGGGAGGTAGTTATAGACCTAGGGGGAAAATACACAAGATTTGAAGCAGAAGTAGGTATAGATGATGGTGCTGGTAAACCTGCATCTGCTGTACTTATGGCTCAGAATGTGAGTGCTAACCTTCTTGTTAACGAGATAGGTCAAAGACACCCTGCGGATATTGCTTCTATCACTAACACTGGTAAGATGGATATCTGCGAATGGATATATAACTTTGACGGTTCTTCAGAAAAACGCGCTGCACTAAACGGTGCTAAGGAACTTGAACAACCTGATTTTTATATAAACAAAATCAATGCCGTTACTGGGGATGCTGATAAGTTAATCACTGATTACCTAAATATCATCAGTGAAATTAAAGACGTTATTGATATCCAGAACAAAATAAAATGGGTAAATGTAGCAAACGTTAGAAGAGCTTTCGATGATATGAAAACTATGCAAAACTATAACGTTGCTAAATATGAACCTAAGATGAAAGAACTTGAAGCTCTTGCTTCTCAAGGTCTTGATATTTACACTGGTAACAAAGAGACTTTAGCAAAAGCTGCTAAAGTTATAGAGCTTTCTAGAGAGGTTCTACTTTCTAACGTGGCATTAGATGATGAAAAAATCGTTCTTAGTCGTTACAACCTAGGTGGTAAAGCTCGTTCTGCAAACCCTCCTCAATTAGGTACTCAACGCAACAACTGGACTAACCAAATGTCTGCTGACCGTCTAGGTCTTGATGCGGAGATTGCTATTATGAGTGATTTTAGAAGTGGCAATCCTAAATTTGAAACTGTATACAAACCTGAATCTAAAGTTACTATTACTGACCTTTCTTTACACTGGGATGCTGATAAACTGCTTTTCACATCTATCAATGATAGAGGTCTTTGGAACATCTTCCAAGTAGGAATTGATGGTTCTGGTCTTAAAGAAGTTATCGAGGTTGAAGATCCAGACCTAGAATTTACTGATGGAACGTTCCTTCCTAGTGGTAAATTTATCGCTACATCTAACATAGGTTATAATGGTGTGCCTTGTGTTCATGGTACTGCTCCTGTAGCAAATATGGTACTTTACGACCCTGAGACAAAATCTCTACGTCGTTTAACTTTCGACCAAGATGCTAACTGGCACCCTGTAGTTGCAAACAACGGTAAGGTGATGTACGTACGTTGGGAATATACTGACTTAACTCACTATTTCTCGCGTATCACTATGCACATGAACCCTGATGGTACTGAACAAAAATCATTGTACGGTAGTGGAGGATTCTTCCCTAACTCTACTTTTGATATTCAGCCTCTACCAGGTAACACTTCTAAATTCATAGGTATCATTTCTGGTCACCATGGTACAGCTCGTTCAGGTCGTCTTATGTTATTCGACCCAGCAAAAAGCCGTAAGAAACTAGAAGGTATCGTTCAAGAAATTCCTTTCTCTACACGTGAAATAGACCCTATTATCAAAGATGGTTTAGTAGATGGTGTATGGCCTCAATTTATTAAACCTCACCCTGTTACTGACAAATACTTCTTAGTAACTGCTAAACTTTCTAAAGGTTCATTATGGGGCGTTTACCTAGTTGACATTTATGATAATATGACTCTTGTAGCTGAAAATGAAGGTGAAGGTTATATCAATGCTCAATACATTCAAAAACGTAAAACTCCTCCTGTAATTCCTGATAAAGTAAACCTAGAATCTACAGAGTCTACAGTTTATATTCAAGATATCTATGAGGGTGAAGGTCTTCCAGGTGTGCCGCGTGGTACTGTTAAAAAACTTCGTTTATTCTCTTATGAATATGCTTATATCAAGTCTCCTTCAGATCACATGGCTCAAGGTATTCAATCAGGTTGGGATATCAAACGTCTTTTAGGTGAGGTAGATGTAAACGCTGATGGCTCAGTTATGTTCAAAATCCCTGCTAACACTCCTATATCTATTCAACCTCTTGACTCTACAGGTCAAGCGCTACAATGGATGCGTAGTTGGTTAACAGGTATGCCAGGTGAGACTGTTTCTTGTGTGGGTTGCCACGAAGATCAAAACATGTTACCTCCAACTAAGGCTAATATGGCTTCTAAGCAACAACCTCAAGTTATTGAGGCATGGGACGGCTATATTAGACCTTTCACTTACGAATTAGAGGTGCAACCTATCTTAGATAGAGCTTGTGTGGCTTGTCACGGTGAAGGCCAAAAAGCAGGTATGAGTTTTGTTGGTGGTGATATGGACGAATTTGTAGGTCTTTCTAAAAGCTACTTAAACCTACATCCTTTTGTTAGTCGTCAAGGACCTGAAGCTGACGCTTTAGTTATGAAGCCTTACGAATATCACGCTTCAACTAATGAGCTTATCAGAATCCTTAAAAACGGGCATTATGGCGTTGAATTAACAGACAAGGAATGGAGAACTTTATATGCTTGGATAGATATGAATGCTCCTTACCACAGTTCTTTTAAACCTAAAGAACTTAATGGTTACGACCAGATTGTACGTCGTCAAGAGTTAGCTCAAAAATATAGCAACGTAAAAACCGACTGGACTCAAGAAATTTCAGACTATGCTGAGTTCTTAGAATCTAAAGGCAAAATCGAAGCTGTTGCTCCTAGTTACTCTACACCATCTTACAAGGCTGCGAAAGCTAAAACATGGCCTTTTGATGCTGCTACAGCTAAGGCTATGCAAGATGAGTTAGGTGAGACTACAAAAAGTATAGACCTAGGTAATGGTGTTAAGATGGTATTCCGCAAAATCCCTGCTGGGCAATTTGTAATGGGTAACAACAAATACGGCAAAGAAAGTGCTCCTGAGACTAAAGTTAAAATTCAAGATTCTTTCTGGATGGGTGAGATAGAGGTGACAAATGAGCAATACAACACTCTAGTTCCTGAACATGACAGCCGTTATATGGCTCAGTTATGGAAAGACCACACAGGTCCAGGATATGTTGCTAACGACCCTAAACAACCTGTTATACGTATTAGCTATAATCAAGCTGTTGAATTTGCTAACATGCTTTCTGAGAAAACAGGATTAAATATTAAACTTCCTACAGAGGCTCAATGGGAATGGGCTGCAAGAGCAGGTTCAGAATCTGAATTCTGGTTTGGCAACTTAAATACAGACTTTGGTAAGTATGAAAATATGGCTGACGTTCAGTTAGAGAAAATGGCTGTATCGGGTGTAGACCCTCAGCCTATGAAAAAAACTGATCCTTTATTTAAGTACTACAACTTCTTCCCTAAGACAGCTAGTGTTGACGATAATGCTATGATTCAAGTAGCAGGTAAGTCTTACGAAGCAAACCCTTGGGGTCTTTATGACATGCTAGGTAACGTAAGAGAATGGACTAGTTCAGACTACCTTCCTTACCCATATAAGAGCAATCCTAAAGTTGGTACAGAAGCTAAAGTTGTACGTGGTGGTTCATGGATAGACAGAAGTAAGAACTCTACTTCTTACTCTAGAAAATCAGCTCTTCCTTGGCAACCAGGCAACAATGTAGGTTTCCGTTTAATCATAGAATAATTCTCATTCGGTAATTTGAGAACTCTTTTCTTAGAAAAAACAAACTACAATGCCATTAAAAACTAAAGAGGGTGACTCGTAAGCACCTACACAAACACTCACCCCCTGTCTATTACAGAACGTGTAACAGACAGGGGGTGAGTGTTTTGATTTTAAGGAAACTTCTAAAAATTGGATTTTAACGCTTTTAGATTTATAAATTTCATCTTTGAATTTTTACAAATACGCCGTAGGAACCACCACACTTGTATTTCTAAAAATCCAAATCTAAAACTTCTAAATCTAAAATCGAATAAAACCAATTATTAGAACTTCCCTTAACTTTTTAAACCATGCACTACTTTTTGAGATTTAGAATAATGTCAAGACAGATCATAACCAAAAAAGGAGCTCTAAAACCATCAAAGTTTTAAAGTTCCTTTTACATCAACTAATAATGCGAATCAGCAGTTGAAAACAACTATCTGATTCATGTTTAAACTTGTATTATATTTATTAATAGTGAACAAAATTCATCATTAAAAATTTGCTCATCTCCTTAAAAATCAGTA
>JAWXTP010000051.1:0-18783 GCA_044433415.1 Rikenellaceae bacterium | reverse complement strand
AGGTTTTAGGTGTTAGGTTTTAGGTAATAGGTGATAGGTAATAGGTGATAGGGGTTTAGAAGTCCCCTTTAGCCATAAATTGAGCTATTATTCGTGTAGCCTGAGCTGCATCCTTAGCATCAACAATTTCTGATATTAGTGTTTCAGAAAGCGTTATAGCTTTAGTAGCTATACTTTTTTTCTTTTTAAAATTCTCACGTACTGATTTAAATTCTATAAGTATCACACTGATAGTAGCAATCATAGACACATATGGTAGAGTATATATAGGAAGTAACGACCCTACCACATCTATAAGTAATGCCATAAATTGAAACCTCCAATAATCCCCTATTTTAATAATTGTCTTTCTAAATCCTTGGCTGTGCAATTCCTCACCCTGCGCCTTAGCGCCCTCTACTCCTGTCCAGAAATCCACGAAATACGCAAATAAAGGTAGCACCCATAATATTACAATTATCAGTGCTTCAAATTCGAGATTCTCCCAGTTGTTGTTTAACATATTGTTTATCATAGCTTATTTAAGTTTTCCCCAAAGATAATAGCATACAACAAAAAGGTAGCATTTCAAATAATAGAAAATTCTACTATTTAAAATGCTACCAATAAATGTTGTACATACGTTACAAGAAACCACAGCGCCTAGGCTCATTAACATCACCATCAATAGTGGTTTAATCCTCAATCTCGATTTAGCTTAGCTCAACAGGTATAGCTATGAAACTTCGTTTATCTCATCAACTGATAAACCTGTGACTATAGAAATGACCTCTACACTTATTCCCTGTTGTTTCATTTTACTTGCTAATTCCAAAGTATTCTCTTTACGACCTTTTTCTATTCCTTCTTCTAAGCCACGTTTATGACCATTAAAATCAGCTTCGTCAATTTGAAAGAAAAGACTGTTACTATCTGAGATGGCATCTAATACTTGTTTTTGATAACGATTATATTGCTCTCTACTTAAAATATCTAGCTTTAACTTTTCACGTACTTCATCTAAACCGCACGCTGTAGCACTATCAGGCAAGTCTCCTGTTTTTAAGTAACTTATCCATTCATCTAATGGAGTTGTGGCAACTTTATCAAAATCATTAACTTTTAGGATGTAATATTCTGGATAAAGCTGACTTATCTCTTTTATATTGAAATTTTTCTGTTGGTACCCAGAGAGTTCCAACACGTCATTATGGTGTATTCCTCGAAATTCTGTTTTACCATGGTAAACGATATCATCGCCTATTCCCAAAGAGAAGTAAACTATATTTACACTATATACCTTTTTTACACCAGCATAATCAACACCTTTTTTCATGTATTCTACCACTAGTTTTGAAGTGGCAAAAAGCATGCGTTGGAAATAATCATGAGCAGTATTCCCCTGCACTTCAATTATTATTAGTTCACCTTTGGAGTTCTCAGCTAATAAGTCTACTCTATTTTGTTTATCATCATCAGTTTCCTGATTACTTTCGCTTTCAAGAAGATTTTTTATTATTATACGTTCATTCAGAAGAGTAGTTAGAAAACCCTCCAATATACCAAAATTTGCCTTATTGCGAAGCAAACTCTTCATTGCCCAATCAAATCTTATATAACTCTTTGTCATAATAAATAGTTTTAAACGTTACTATTCTCATTCAACACAAATGTAACACAAATTAAGCAAATTACAAATCATTAGTTAAAAATTATGCCTACCAACACCCAACTATCTACAAATAACTCTCTATTAAATTATATCGCGTCTGCACATGAGTTTTAAGTTTAGTAACAGCGCTATCAAACTCACTTCCGCTATTAAGGAAAGAATAAGACCTAAAGCTCTCACTATAAGCAGAACTATAAAGCAGGTTATAATAACTTTCATAAGTAGCAATCATCTTTGCAGGGCTAAAAGCGCCATCTATAAATTCACGAAGATAGCCATAGAACGTATCACTATATTCATCAACACCAATAATATAGCGTATCAAAGGCCATGAGGTACTCACACTACTAAGTTGAGAAGGGGTATAAGTTTTATAGTTCCCTGTAGCATCCTGTAATGCTTCATTATGGTCCCAAGGAATCCAAGTAAGTTTACCTTCATAGTTATAAAGATAATAGTTATGAGCCATATTTCCGTAAGAGTCCCAATTTTGTATAGCTGTATTTACTGCTAACCATTTCAGGAAGGTATCTACATCAAACACGCTTTCTAGCTGAGCGCACCATTCTGCCTCATTAGTTGTACGATTAGAAGCATGTAACGCTGTAAATAGCGCATAAGCATCGCTATAGTCAGGTGATGAAGTATTAGTTTTAAGGTATAAGTTACTAGTGTTATAAGAGCTAGAGGAGAAAGAAATCTCTGGCTTATAAGTATTTCCTGAGCCATCATCAAACTGTGTTTTAATAACTGTATCATCAACTTCTTCAATAATGGTATACAATCCGTAGTAAGTACCATTAACATAGAGTTCACAGAAACTAGTATGAGCAGCTGCCACACCAAACTCGCGTAAAATATCCGACACGACTTTATCACGCATAAACGAGCAGTCCTCATAGTTATTATTAAGATTCAGCTGTTTAAAGCCATAGAAGCGTTGATTTTTAAGAGCTGGGTAATCGTCTTCAAACTGGTCAAAGTCTAGTTTCATAGAGTACTTACCATTCCCTGAGCTATATGTAGAGCTAAGACTAGAGTTCCCCTTATAGCGCACACCCACCTCATACCATTCTGTATCATTAAATTTAACTGTACAAGGCACCCAAACAGGAGTAACATCCGACGAGGAACTCATTATTTTGCTAACTATACTTCTAAGGTCAGTATTCATGGTGCTAAGGTTAGCGGTACTAATAGTAAGGTCCATACGAAGCACCTCAGCTTCATCAGGGAAGATAAGGTCTAAGTTAGGCTCTACAGCATTACCATGAGTTTCAGCTGTCCAATCAGGGTAAGTTACAGTATCTTCCTGTTCTTCATCATATTCTTCAACGTCATTATCATAATTTTTGGCGTTTATATAATCCTCATTACGACAAGAGGTAACAGTCAGTACCAATAATAAAAGTGTTGTAATATATTTAATCATAATTTATTAGGAATTACAAATAAGGAGTTAGGACAAACTCCTCAATTTAATTTTTATAAGTTTAACATTCTGCCTCAGCAAAATTTATAGCATATTTATATCTGCATAGTTTCGATCTGCATAGTTTCGATCTATATAGTGGCAGGAAACCAAACCCCCTTGCCGAAAACTAAGTAGCTCTAAAAATCAAATGAATAACCCAGCTCAAATATATGCCTATTCTTGTAGTCAAGGATAAAATAATCAAACATATAGCCAACATTAAGGTATCTACCCTTCTTCACCTTAAGGTCAAACCCTGTAGAATAGCGCATCTTATGTAACATATTTTCGTCCATAGCTTGAAAAGCCTCCACTGACACAAAAGGAGTAATCTTACACTTAGGGATATCATACTTTACAGCTCCCTTATACCTCATAAACTCACTATCAGTCACAGATTCATTAGTATAATTAGTATACATAACTCTTACAGAGGGAGTGAAATCTCCGAATTTCTTACGCGCCATCACATTAAACGCATAACGACCATACTTATCAGCAGGTTCATTATCAACATCACTAGGCTCTATCTCCGCGCGGAAGCTAGCACCCCAATACAAGAACCCAAAAGTTTTATACCTCAATCCTGCTTCAAACTGTATTCTTTGAAAACCATCCTCAAATCGTAACTGAGGTGCTACACTTAATTTCAGGTTTTTCACCAAATCCCAGTTAAGGTCTATTCCAAACCTATATTGGTAGTTATTCTCCACCTCCTGAGCTGAGGACTGCACACTAAACGCACAGGTAAGCATCACCAACAATACTATTTTAGTTATTCTCTTGTTCATCTTCAATTTTATTTACGGGTTTTGGGAATCCATCACTGCTAGCATGAAAATATATCGTAATAATAGCGACACATCCCTAAGGTAGTCTAGCTTCTCCACTTCGAAATACATAATATCTATACCTGTCCTATCTTTCAAATCCTGCAACAATGCTTCATGATTTGAGGTATGCACATTTGCGATATTCTCATATACTATAGAAAGGGTGCCTTCTTGTTTTAACTTAAGGCGTTTTTCTAGTATCCAAAGTCCCACAAAAATTATAGCATTCGTCACGAATAGTTCAGCATAGCTAACCTTCTTATTCGCAAGGGCATTCATCACCGAGATACCAATAATAATAAATAGATAGGTCATTTCTTTAATAGGTATTGCATCGGTACGGTATCTAATAATCCCGAATATTGCAAAAAGTCCAAGCGCAAAACCCAGTTCTAGCTTAACACTATTAAGCAGGAAGCACAGCAAGAAAACTACCACTCCTACAGCCATATAGCTAAAGTAGAAATCTTTTCTTTTACTACTTTTAATATAAATAAATTGAAGCACTAGGAAAATGACACTTGTGTTAAGTGTGAACCTCAACAGCAGCTCTGTAAGGTCTTTAATGTTCACTAGCTTGATGTTTAGAATTTTAATGCCCTCCATCCATTCGCCAAACTGGTCAAATCCAGCAAATGAAGGCACCATCTGTGAAATAATTTCTGAAATCATATTAATTAATATTATTATTTATGGTACGAGATCTCTTACTTATCAGCAAAAGTTTCTTTTTAAACAAATTTGATTTTAAGGTCTTATCTGTCATGCTTCTACCTATGCAGTACTTACTAAATCCTGAGGCTTTAAGGCGTTTTTTATTTAAGCTATCAATAATACTACTTTGAGAGCGCCCCTCAGTCTTTACCTCTACAACTACTAGTTGCTCTAATTTCACCTCTACACCATTGCTTACAAAGGCTAGTTCTTGGTCTATGGTACATCTCTCGTTCATTTTCTTACTCACTAACATTAACCTTTTAAAACCATTAACCAAAACCTTATTAAGCACACGGCTTTCATAAGGGCTTTTCTCACTTATAAACCCATCCTCCACATCATTGAATGTAGGGGTCGCATAAGCCGAGGGGATTCTCTCTTTTATAGTACGACCTTTATTGCTTTTAAATTTTATTTCTAGAAAACTACTCTCTGTTGCTATATAGTTATGTCGTCTTATCTTGTACCTATTTAACTTACCACGGTGATGATTCGCAAACATCTGGTTATCTGCGGTATCATAATAAATTGTTGAGTAAGGCAAGCATTTTTCTCCATTAACCTCTAAAGCGTAATAATCGTCTTTTATGTCTTTAAGTACTTCTTCAAGTTGGTTTATATTAAACCAGAATTTACGGTCTGTGCGATTCATTAGTTTAACACCGTCCATCTGCGCTAAAGTTATACTTTCAAACATATCTATTGCTGTTGCTATAGCCATATCTTCATTTTAATTTAATTAACGTCTATAAAGGTTAGAACGATGTTTTAATGAAAAATTAAATTTAATTAATAAAAAAATTAATATTTGGGCTGGAATAGGTGATAGGTGATAGGTGCGACAAGCGACTAAAGAATGAGGGATATAGGCGACAAGCGTGGAAAAATTGCTGGAAAAATTGTTGGAGGGTCATAGGGGTCAAAGGGGTCAAAGAGGTCATAGGGGCTGGGTCAAAGGTGTCGCGACAAGCGACTAAATCTTTCTCAAAATTTTCTCAGAATCTTTCTCAGAATTTTCACAGAATCTTTCTCAGAATTTTTAATCGCTTGTCGCGACCCCTTTGACCTCTATGACCCCTATGACCCCTATGACCCCTGTAGCGCCCCTTAGGGCGCAATGGGATTCAAGCAAAGAGAAACTTGCCCCTTTGACCCAGCGCGCCTTTTTGGCGCAAGATACCAATATTTAGTCGCTTGTCGCACCTAACACCTATCACCTAAAACCTATCACCTACAAGCTAACTACTTTATCGAGTTCAATAACTCCACTTTTCCTTCATTCACCAATTTCAGGATAAGACCACCAAAAAGGGTGTTTTGCCAAGCGAACCAGCTTCTAGTATAGTTATAAGGATTATCAACATGGAAAGATTCATGAATAAACCCTGTGTCAGCATCCGTAGAAATCAACATAGCCACACATTCCTTAATCTCCTGATCATCCTGAGACGTAAACGCGCGCATCATAATACTCATAGGCCAAACCATATCCCAATCAATGTGAGGACCACCGATACCCTCACCTTTCTCACCACTAAAGAAATAAGGGTTATCCTTGCTCCACACAAATTTACGAGTATTCTGATAGATAGGGTCATTAACATCCACATCCCCTAGGTAAGGCATAGCTAACAAGCTAGGCACATTAGCATCATCCATAATAAGCTGATTACCAAAACCATCAACCTCAAAGGCATAGATAGTCCCATGTTTAGGGTGCTCATAAGTAGCATATTTCTTAAGTGCAGCTTCCACCTCATCAGCTAATGCTCTACACTCCTTAGCCTGTTTTTTATTATTATTCACAGTTTCTAGAATCTCTGCCGCCTTACGTAAAGAAGTCACAGCAAAAAAGTTCGAAGGTATAAGAAATTCAAAAGTTGTAGCATCATCAGAAGGCCTAAATGAAGAAGCTATAAGCCCTACAGGATTTACAGGATGCCCCTTACCATTATTAGCTTTTGTGTCTAGCTGACGATTGGTAACCCTTGTAAATTGATAAGGACCTGGTTTTCCATCCTTACGTTGTTGCTCCTTAAAGGTTAATAATATATTAGTGATAGCTTTTTCCCACTCCTCACCAAATACTGTAGCATCGCCTGTAGTTTTCCAGTAGTGGTAGGCAAGACGTATAGGGTAACAGTGAGAGTCTATTTCCCATTTTCTCTCATGCACCTCAGGTATCATATCAGTGCCGTCAGTCATCCAGCTACCATCAGGTACAGGTCCATCATTAAAGGCATTGGCATAACGGTCAGTATTTATTAACATAAACTGCCTATTGATAACACCCCACAACATTTTCTTAAGCTCAGGGTCACGCTCAGCAAGTTGCACATAAGGCCACACCTGAGCTCCAGAATCCCTTAACCACATAGCATGAATATCACCAGTATATACAAAGGTGTCAGGCTTACCATCAAGCATACGGTAATGTACTGTAGTCTCCAAGGTGTTAGGGAAGCAGTTAGAGAACATCCACGCCAATTTATCATTTGTCAACATAGAGGCAACTCTTGTTATCTCTGATTCTATGGCAGGCGATGTAAAAAGCCTATCCTCAAGGGCAGGTCTCTGACAAACCCCCACTTTTTTGTCTTTCTTAGAAATTACTTGATTGGAATCATTTGCTAGGGCAAAATTTGTAGAAGCTAAGCATAAAGCTGCTACAACAAAAATAGTTTTTCTCATAAATTTTTTATTTAAAAGGGTATTTACAAAATTATCAGTCAATTGTCACAAAGTTAACAAAAATCCATAAAATAACATCATATTTAACACTAATTTTATTTATTTTTTCAGTATTTCAGTATAAATTTTTGTACCTTTGCCGAGATATTTTTGTTGCTGAAACACCTAGGCAGCATTTTTACAACTACTCTTCACTCATTATGTCAGATTTAAATAACAACCAATTAATAAACGGTGGAGTCGCTAGGTCGCTGATAGTCTTTACCATGCCTATAATCTTTGCTCTTATCCTGCAAGTGATGTATGGCACTGTGGACTTATTTATAGTAGGTAACTTTGCCACTATCCAAGACCTATCAGGAGTCTCTACAGGTAGTCAAGTAATAAACACCTTAACAACACTATGTGTAGGCTTCGCTATGGGTACAACCATACTTTTAGGGCAAAAGATAGGCGAAAAGCGCGAAAAAGAGGTGGAAGATGTAATCTCTAACTCCCTAATTCTTTTTATGGGTATCTCATTTGTAGTCATGGGACTTCTTCTAGTGTTTCACGAACAGCTACTTAACGGAATGAACACCCCACAAGATGCATGGCAGCAGACTAGCAACTACATATTCTACAGCTCCATAGGTGTACCTATGATATTTGCCTACAACGTGCTAGGGAGTATCTTTAGAGGTCTCGGCGACTCTAAAACCCCACTTATAGCCGTTGGTATAGCATGTTTTGCAAATATCGTATGTGACTTACTTCTAGTAGCTTACTTCAACATGGGGTCTTCAGGTGCTGCTATAGCCACAGTGATAGCTCAGGGAATTAGCGTCGTTGCATCGCTCTACATAGTAAAAAAGAAAAAATCTTTTATCTATAACATAAGGTTTAACTTCCCAAAGTTAAACTTAGCCTACATAAAAAAAGTTGTAACCCTAGGTCTTCCCATAGCTCTACAAAGTGGGCTAACATCCCTATCTTTTCTTTTTATAACACTAATTGTAAATAAATTAGGGGTATTATTTTCTGCTTCTGTAGGGATAACAGAAAAGCTAACAGGAGTTATCATGCTTATCCCTCTAGCCTTTATGCAGTCTATATCTGTATTTGTGGCTCAGAATTTTGGAGCACGTGACTTCCGACGAACAAAACGAGGATTGACTGTAGGTTTAACTATATCGGCAAGTTTTGGATTTGTAACAGCCTATTACTCATACTTCTATGGAGAGCACCTTATCTGGCTATTCAATAGAGACCCAGAAGTAATTGCTACTGCTGCTAGCTATCTTAAGATATATTCTTTTGATGTGGCATTAGTACCTTTCTTATTTTGCTTAACAGGCTATCTAAATGGCTGTGGCAAAACTATGTACGTCATGATACAAGGTGTAATTGGAGCTATAGCAATACGCCTTTGCTTGACCTACTATCTTAGTCAAATTGAACCAGTAACATTATTTAGAATAGGCTTAGCAACACCTATAGCCACAACAGTACAGATAATGATGTGTATATACTTCTATAAACGTACACAACGTTACCTAAAAGGATTAATAAGTTTTAGTTAACAGACACCAACTTTTATAAAATATGAAAAGATTTTACCTTCTACTATTTGCTGCATTAGTTACTATGCAGGCAGTAGCTCAAAACAAAAAAAATTACGAATACAACTTCTACGGTTTTGTTCGTACAGACTTTTACTATGACAGCCGCGCTAGTGCAGCAGCATGTAATGAACTTTTTTATCTTTACCCTCTAGATGAAAGCCTCGATGCAACAGGTGCTGACTTAAACGAGTTGTCAAGCAGTAGCATTTATGCCTTTGTGACTCGCCTAGGCGTTGATATTAAAGGTCCTAATCTAGCTAAAGCCACAGCTTCAGCAAAGATAGAAGTTGACTTTGGTGGTTATGGAAACATGAACACGCTTCTACGTATTAGACAGGCTTACATAAACCTAGACTGGGAAAATGGAAGCTCCCTACTTGCAGGGCAGGCATGGCACCCTCTCTTTGGCTCAGTGATGCCCACGGTAGCCAACCTTTCTACAGGTTCTCCATTCCAACCCTTCAACCGCTCCCCTCAGCTTCAATACAAATACAAAAAGGGAAACTGGAAATCCTTACAGCTGCTATAAGTCAGCTGCAATATACTTCGTCGGGTGTGAATGGTTCTTCTAACGAATACATAGTACATGGCTGTTTACCTGAACTTTATGCAGGTGTAGACTACACAAAAAACAAATTCCTTATAGGTGCAGGTCTTGACCTTATATCTATAAAACCACGCACTGAATCAGAAGTTGCAGGTGCTACATACAAAGTTAGTGAGCGTATGACAGCACTTTCAGGAGAGGTGCACCTAAGCTACAAGAGTGACAAGTTTGCCTTATCAGCAAAGAGCCTTCTAGCATCTGCACTAGACCACACTCTACTACTTGGTGGTTATGGTGTCACTAGTGTAGACCCTACAACAGGAGAGCAGCAGTATACTGCTATACGTAACTCTACATCATGGGTTAACGTCAGCTATGGTAAAGTGTGGAAGCCTTATTTATTTATGGGATATACCAAAAATTTAGGTTCATCAGAGGCTTTAGTATCGTCAAGTTCTGTATATGGTCGTGGCACCGATATAGATCAACTTCTAGGTGCTAACATAGGATTAAGCTATAATAAACCTCACTGGTCTGCTGCCCTAGAATACTCAGCTACAACAGCTTGGTATGGGGATATAAACCTAAGTACAGGACGTGTAATCAATACTCACCCTGTGACTAACAATCGTGTAGTAGCGATATTAACTTATCTTTTTTAGGAATTTTATATAAAGAAACGGAATATTTTTATTAGCTTTGCGTTATCCGAATAAGAGTATATAACCTTTTAAATAGATAAAACATGAAGAAATCAGACTTATTACTACTAGTAATTATTATCTTGGCAGTATTGCCTTTTATTGTAAGTGAAATTCCTTACCAAACTTACAAAGAGCTTAACGCGGCACATCCCTATGTGTTAGCATTTATAAAATTTGGTATTCTTTCTACTCTTGGGGAGCTGTTAGGTCTTAGGATTAAAAGTAGCGGTTACACCTCGGAGGGTTTTGGAGCTCTACCTCGTGCAATTATATGGGGTGTATATGGGGTTTGGATAGCTATAGCTATGAAATGTTTTGCCATAGGTGCTCCTTCAATGATAGAAACACTTGGAGCTAAGGGTGTTGCTGAAGCTATGAAAGGTGGATTCACAGCTGAGAAATTGCTGGGCGCATTTTCGATATCTGTGATGATGAACACGTTATTTGCTCCTGTATTTATGACTTTACATAAGATTACTGATGCCCACATCGTGAAACATGGCGGTTCTTTGAAGTCTTTAATAAAGCCTTTGGAGATGCGTAAATCTATGATAAACCTTGACTGGGACACTCAGTGGAACTTTGTAATTAAAAAAACTATTCCTATTTTCTGGATTCCTGCTCACACGATTACATTCTTGCTACCTGCTTCAGAACAAGTGTTATTCGCTGCCCTACTGAGCATAGTGTTGGGTGTCTTTTTATCTATTTCCGTAGTAATTTCTCGTAGTAAGCGTTAGTTTTGTTTCGGTGACCTTAGGAAGGCTTTTCCCAATGTTAAAATTAGTTTTGTTTCGGTGGCTTTGGGAAGGCTTTTTCCAATGTTAAAATTAGTTTTGTTTCGGTGGCCTTAGGAAGGCTTTTTCCAATAGCAGCCCATCTTTGCGACCTTTTTTGAAGTTTCAATGCTCACAGCCGTCGAGGCTGCTCCGCTTAAAACTTCAAAAAACGCAAAAATCAAGGGAAACTCTAATAGCTAGGCTTTAAACGATTTCGAATTTTAAAGTATTAGATTTTGATTTTATAAAATAAGCCATAGCGGTACCTATGGCGCATTTTATAAAATTAAAAGATGATGCTTTAAAATTTGAAAGCGTTAAAGCATAGCTGTTAGAGATTCCCTAGACTACTCTTGAAAAAAGCGGACAATCGTGGACGTTATTTACCGCTCATGGTAACAACCTTGAGTTTTAGGTAAAAACGACAAGCGACTGATATTATTTAGAATTATTATAGTGTATTATAACTATATTGATTTAATCGTTAGTCGCGACCCTGTTCGACCCTGTTCGACCCTGTTCGACCCTGTTCGACCCTGTTTACTACAATTAACTCAATTACATAACATCTTAAATCACAAAACAATGAACAACTCTAAACGTATAGACGAGCTTCTTTCTATAGAAACTAAGTGGGATGCTACACTAGAAACTTGTGGAGATGAAAATGATATATTATATAGCAAAAACGGTGATGCTGTTGTCCATATATATGAATATTTAGAGGATGGAGTTGTTAAAGATGGTGTAAAAATCATTTGCGATAAAGCAAATCAATTCGATGAAGCTCCTTATCTAACCAACCTGAAACTCCCTGAGTCACTTGTAGCAATAGGTCATAGAGCATTTTACTATGCTCAATCACTAGATTCTATTAATATACCTCTCTCAGTTGAAATTATAAAACAAGAAGCCTTCGACTCTTCATCAATAAAAATATTACCTGCTAACAATAACATTAAAGTAATTGAATACAAAGCCTTTAATGATTCATACTTAGAAGGAGCTTTGAATATTAAAAATACTGAATATCTGGGGGATTTTGCATTTGGATCGACTAATATAACTTCTGTAGAACTATCTGAATCCTTAGAAGCAATAGGAGACTGTGCTTTTGTACTTTGTCCAGAACTAAAATCTATCACTATTCCTGCATCAGTGAAACATATAGGCGGTGGAGCTTTTTCTAGTTGTAACAACCTTAAAAATATAACACTACTATGTGACAACTATATCCTAGAAGATGGAGTTATTTATAATGCCGACAAAACAGAACTCGTATCTGCAATTAGTGTGCAAGAAGAATTTACAATCCCTAATACTGTAGAGACAATTTGCAACTATGCATTTTATTCTTCAGCTGTTACCTCTATCACTATTCCTAAGTCAGTCAAAAAAATAAGTGTTGGAGCTTTTAGCTATTCAGAATTAAAAACAGCAAAAATCCCAAATAGTGTCACCGAGATAGGGAAACAAGCATTTTTAAGTTGTTGCCAACTTACAGAAGTTAAACTTCCTAAGCAGTTGAAAGTGTTAGCTGACGAGCTATTTAATGAATGTGATAAACTTACAAAGATAACCCTTCCCTCTGCATTTACACATATTGGGGAATATACTTTTTCTTCATGTTCTCTTCTCAAAAATATCAAACTTCCTGAAACACTAGAAGTTCTGGGAAAAGGATGTTTTGAATGGAGTTCTATAAACAGCATTAATATTCCTGATAAGGTGACAAAAATTCCAGATTTTGCATTCTATTACTGTGAGTTAAAAAGCATAGTAATCCCTGATTCCGTAACAGAAATATGTGATAGCGCATTTGAGCATTGTGATAAGCTAGATTATGTAAGGCTACCTGAATCTTTGGTGAGTATATCAGAAACAGCATTCAAAAATTGCAGTAACGAAATATACTTTGCCCTTGCTAAACAAAGTAGTATACATGAGTTAGTAAATAGTACATTAAGTAAAACTGAAAACAAATATTTCTCAACAAAAAAGATTGAATTCAAGATAATAACAGAACGTAAACATCCTAAAATCTTCAAGCGCATAGATTATATAGCACTAGGCTCACCTAGCTCTTTTGAGATAGCCGATGGAATAGAAAAAATTGCAGACGACACCTTCTGGTATGGTGATATCATAAAAAGTATAACCATCCCTAATAGTTTAAAGGAAATAGAATGGTATACTTTTGAAATAACAGGCTTAAAATCAATATACATCTACGAAGACAACCCTACAAAAGAGAAGATCATAAATATGTATGGCAAGCGCATAAAGATTAAAAAGCGTTAGTTGAATGATATTATCGTTAAGTGGTCTTTTCTAGAACACAAAAGCGACTAAATAGGCGACTAACGGAAACCTCAAGTTTTCGGTAGTCGCCTAATAATAGCTAATATCTGACTTTGACAAGTCTCAATATTCAAAAATACAACTATCTATAAAACAATATATTATAATTTTGTGAAGTTAAATTTGGGTGACGCATAGTTAAAGTCAGGAAGATATTACTGATTATATGCTTGTTAAGCATTCATTAGAACGTGAAGGAGAATTTACAAAGAGGTGAGAAAATTTAAAACTTTCTCACCTCTTCTATTAAGTTGACTATTATAATATTACCAAGCCTTAGTTGATGCATTTTCGCTACTTGCAGTGATGCTACTTGATTCACCACCACTTACGATAATCTTATTGAAAATGTATGAAACATTTGAGTATGTCAATGTACTACCATTAACACATGAACTATTTTGTGTTCCAATAGTTAGTGTTATATTACCCTCATTTGTTTCACTACTGTTAATTCTGAATATATCTGTTCCTACACTCTTTAGTATCGCTTCGCTATCTGTCGCCCACTCAAGGGTTTTAAGAGCATCACAAGCGTAGAATGCAGAGTTTGACAAGGTTGTTGTCTTTGGAATCGAAGCAGTTGTTAGCGATATACAACCATAGAATGCAGAACTTCCAATAGATGTAGCCTCTGGAAGAGATAGAGTCAATAACTTCGAGCAATTATAAAAACTATTATTACCAATAGTCGTTGCCTTAGAAAGGGTTACACTCTCTAAACTGCTACAGCCAGTAAAACTGGATCCGTTTATTGTAGTCGCTGTAGGTGCTGATGCTGATATTAGATTTGTACAATCCTGAAAAGCATTAGAATCAATTGTGGTTGCTAGAGGAAGCGATATTGTTGTTAAGTTAGAACAACTTACAAAAGCAAAACTTCCGATTGACGTCGCTTCGGGAAGAGAGATTGTTATTAGATTAGAACAACTTCCAAAAGCAGAACTTCCTATTGACATCGCTTTGGGAAGAGAGATTATTGTTAGATTAGAACAATTTCTAAAAGCATTTTCTCCAATAGATATTACTTCGGGAAGAGAGGTTGTTGTTAGGTTAGAGCAATAGTAAAAAGCATAAGCTCCTATTGACGTCGCTTTGGGAAGAGAGATTGTTGTTACATTAGAGCAATGGTGAAAAGCAGATACATCGATAGATAGCGCTTCGGGAAGAGATATTGCTGTTAAGTTAGAGCAATAGTAAAAAGCGTTACTTCCAATATATGTTGCTTCGGGAAGAGATATAGTTGTTAGGTTTGAACAATAATAAAAAGCATAATTAGAGACAGTTGCAGCCATCGGAAAGTTTATTGATGTTAATCTAGAGCGCGAAGATGAAGACGTAGATGAGCGAAATGCCGATTCACCAATAAACGTTGCCACAGGTGCAGATACCGAGACAACATTAATTTTCTCGTATAGAGCCTCACTAGGAATGCTACTAATATTAGGAAACTCCAACGAAATTCCACGACTTGAGTCATAGCTATATATAGTAGATAACGCTGCTTTAAGTCCTTCGAAATCAACAGTTGTAGCACTTGCATCAGTTATAACCCAAGTGTCACCCGAAGGATAGTTACCCGCAGTAATCTCAGAAAGAGATACTTCATCTGTGAGTTCAACAGCGAAATCGGAACTTAGGCTTAGTGCACCATTACTATTATAAACAAAACAATTACGCTCGAAATTTACACCTGAATCAAATGACTTGGTATACGATTTAATTACACCGCCACCGACAGTTTTGATGTAAAGTGTAACAGCTGAGTCACTCAAATCAACAGGAAGAAGCGCAAAATTAATTGTTGCACTTGTCCCCTCAGCACCGCTAATCGTCGCACTAATCGATGAACTACTTGCTGTAGAAGTGTATGTTGCTGATGATAGATCTATAGTTGCTGAGGTAACGAAGGCATCACTTGTGCTAGTAAATCCTACCTCAGTAATACTCTCTGTGTCAGAAATATCAGTTAGCGTTAATTGGTAGAATGCCATAACTTGTTTAAAAGAGAGAGCCGAAACAGAGTAATTATCAGCCGATGATGCTGTGGCATTACTCGCCAAAGAGACCATCAAACCATTATCGAACACGTTGCTACTCGATACGTCAATATTTTGGTTCTCCATTGAATAAGATATTGTTCCATTACTAATTTCGTAGCCAAGTGCATTGTAAGGATAGATTGCATAAAGAGTGTTAGGACTATCCCACGTCGCAAGTTGACCACTAAGAGTCGATGTTGCTTCAGCTTTATCAGCGATGAATTTTTGATTGTCGTTGCCTGTGGTATTAGGAACGCAGATTGAGACTTCATCCCCCATGTTCCAACTAAATACAAATTGCGAATTGTCTGCATCAGCAGTGTAAGATACTTTTGTTGTGGTAGCGTCTGCCTCACCATTTAGCACTACATCAATTAGAGTTCCTTCATCGGGTGTAGTAGTACCTACTGTTTCGACCTTAGAACAGCCAACAAACAGCACACCTGCACATAGGACAGGTAATAATAAATGTTTCATCTGAAAATAAATTAGTTACACGCCCTAATAAAAGACGTATAAATTAGGTTTTTAATAACTTGACACAATAAAAGATTAACAGATGTGTATATAACACCTGCGGTTAAAGGATAGAGCAAATTTGAGGATACAAAGTTAGGCATTGCAATTGCCCTTCTCCAAGATGTTGAGTACTGGCTTCCAATAAACACCAGTGCTTTACATAGCTACATGAGTAATCCTATTCTCTAATAACCAACCTTTTAATTCTGTCAAAGAACTTGTTGTTGACCCGAAACTGCGAGTCTCAGTTGTAATGTCGTCACCAGAGATTGTTGCTAGAATCTCTTTCTTGTGAACGTCCAAGCCACAACCCTTGGCGATGACTTGGTCAAAAGGTATTGATCCCATATTCTTCAAGTATTAACTATATAATGCTCGAAGATACATAAAACCTTCATCACCTTTGGCGAAGTGCTAGCTTCATGGCGGTTTCATAGTGTATTATAATTACATTTTACCTACTCTTATAAGTTTTCGGCTTCCCTTAAATTTTATTCTAATAGCATTTTATAATCTTAAGTGAGTTACAACAACTGGTTTATTTATTTTAAATTTATCAGTTTATAGATTCGTAATTTTGTTAATGTGGTGCAAGGGTTATTACATCTCATTTATAAAATTTCGAATAAGGCATTTGTAAATTTAAACAATTAATTAATTTAAATTCAGCAATATTTCCAAGTTATGTTTAGCAAATATTAAAGTTTGATTTTTATAAATTTGGTTTATTAAAACAAATAATCTATTATCTCTTACTAAGAGACGGCATTTTCTTACAACAACCTATTAATGAAGTATTTACAAATATAAAATCCAATTTTTGCTAAACAAATTAGATTTTTGCGTTATTTTTGTGAAAAAAAATTGTATTTTGTTTGGTGATTTATAATTATTTTCATACTTTTACAGCGATCGACCGTCTCTTAGTAAGAGAAAGATAAAATTGCTAAACATTTTACCGATAAAAATAGATTATTAGTGTCCGATAAAAACCAGATATTACAGAAAAAGGCTGATCTCCCCTTAAACAAAACTCATATTCACATTTTAGAAACCAGTTAAATAACGAGACGACAGTTCGTAGGGGCAGACTTCTATGTCTGCCCTTATAATATGGTAATATTATACAAACGACACGGAGTGTCGGATATATTAAACCATATCACAAAACATTCCCTGTCATTTGTATAATACTAACGTATTATAAGGGCTATCCATTTATTATATTAACATAGCAAAATATTTCCTATCTTTGCAATTACAACAAATTAAAAAAAGAAACCAAATACAGCAAAACAAAATTATATCTGTATTAAAATATAGAAATATGAAGAAATTAATTTTATTATATATATTTTTTATAGTTTACTGTGTATCATTTGCACAGCAGGTCGAGTCAACAACAAAAGTTCCTACATCAACTGAGCAAATAAAAAGTTTACAATCTGAAAACATAAAGTTAAAAGACGAGCTAACAAAAGTGCAACAGGATTTAACTTATACAGCAAAAAGAAATGAAGTACTTACTCAACATTATGATAGTTTACAAATAATATTACGCAACGAAATATACAATCTTAAAAGCGACGAAACAAATAGGTTTAATGGATATATCTCACATGTTGCATGGTTAATTGGGCTATTTGGTGTTTTAATTACCGTTATTGTTGCAATTGTTGGTTTCCTTGTACCCTATATGTATAACAGATCGCTACGAAAACAAATGGAGAAACGTAAAGCTGAGTCGAAAGAGATGAAGAAAAAAAATACAGAAATAGAATATACTCAGACAAAGATATTAAACAAGGCTAACGAATTTGAATCTCAAATAAAGAAAATGAAGGAAATAGAATCGGAAGTTATAAAAATAAATAAATATGTAACTTCGGAGAAAAATAAAGCTGAGAAGGCGGCAAGAGACGCAGAAGAAGCATCTATAAAAGCAGAAGTGAATAAATTATTTGCAGAAGCATTTAACGAAAAAGATTTTGAGAAACAAATTAAACTTTACGATAAAGTTATTGAATTAGATCCAAATAATTATAATGCATACAATAATAGAGGTGCTGCAAAAGCAGAATTAACTAAGTACGAAGAAGCTATTTTAGATTATGATAAAGTTATTGAATTGGATCCAAATAATTCTAATGCATATAATAACAGAGGTTATGCAAAAATATTTATAGAGAAATACCATGAAGCATTAGAGGATATTAACAAATCTCTTTCATTAAATAATGATAATGCAAACACATTAGACAGCCGAGCAGTATGTTATAGATTTATGGAACTATTTGAAGAAGCTATAGAAGACCATAAGCGAGCAATAAGTATAGCACAATTTAATCCAGCTTTATATGAAGAACGTGCTAAAACATATAGAGCTATGACAGAGGACGAAAGATATACAAATAGGAAAAATGAACTTATTGCACTTGCTACTGCTGACGAAGCAACAGCAGATAAATTAAAACTAAAAGGACAATAAAAAAATAACACTTTACAAACCCACAAGGTCGAATTTGGCTGACACATAGTCAAAGTCAGCACTTTTCTAGAACACAAAAGCGACTAAATAATAATAGAAATAATCAAAAATTAATATTAATGCGAATCAGCAGTTGAGCAGATTCTAAATTAAAAAAATAAGGTAAATAAACGCAATAGCGATTTTACCCATAATATGTACTGAATGAAGAAAATAATTGATTGGTTAACTCAACAATTGCCCCTTGAAGCACATTTAAACGTTTGCAAAATGTTTGATATGAGGGTAATTTTGGAAACCATGATAACATATATTCTTTAGCGAATGTATGTATATCTTTAATAGTAAAGTAACGCTGACATGCACCACAAAA
>JAWXTP010000050.1:0-18862 GCA_044433415.1 Rikenellaceae bacterium | reverse complement strand
ATTGCGTGGTCTGAGTTCGCTAGAACCTTCACGACGTGGTCTGAATCCACCTTCTGAGTTAGCTCCTTCAGTACGATTGTAGTTATTACGTGGTCTAAATGAAGAACTATCGCTGTCTCCGTCACGGTGCGATCTTCTTACTTTGTTATCGTCTGTAAAGTTAGGATTATAACTACGACGACAGTCACTACCACCTTCTCTACGAGGTTTAAACTCTCTGTTTGGTGTGTAATTTCTTGTTTCTCTCTCAGTGCGAACCTCACGGCCAGTACTTTCATCTTTACTTTTAAAGAAACTGCTTGTAGAAGCGCTTCTTCTTTCGAATTTTTTTTCCATCTGGACAAATAAAAATATTATTTTTATAATAATGTATGTAGCTTCACTAGCTACGGTAATGTAATTTTAAATCTTGTAAATTGTTATAACTTTAATCACACAATAATCGAGCAAAATTAAAACAACTCTGAAAATTGTTTGATTTCAACTATGGGAATCTCTAGAAACTAGCTTTATACGAAAGCGTTAAACCCTGTTTTTAGAAGTTCCTTTATGGTATTCTCATAAATTTATGTGTTTGTAAACTAATATTCCATTGAGGATTATTCTTTACATACTCTACAATTATAGGTACCATTTTTTTGTTAACGCTCCATTCAGGCTGTAAATACAACTTGCATGTTTCGCTTACTTTCTGAGCACATTCTTCTGCCCATTTTATGTCTTCTTCTGTTTCTATAATAACCTTAATTTCAGAAGCTAACATATATACCTCTTCTAGAGGTTTCTGTTTTTTCTTTGGTGATAAACACACCCAGTCAAACTTTCCTGAAAAAGGATGAGAACCTGATGTTTCCAGGAAAATCTCTACACCCTCATCGTGCAACTTTTCTGTTATATAATCTAAAGGATATATTAAAGGCTCACCACCTGTAATTACTATAGCCTTTGCTGGTGTCTCACTAGCTCTTTTTACTATAGTCTCTACTTCTACAGGAGGATAAATATTAGGGTTCCAAGTGCTTTTAGCATCACACCACTTACATCCAACATCACATCCACCTAGTCTTATAAAATAAGCTGGCTTTCCAGTATGAAATCCTTCTCCTTGTATTGTATAAAAGTCTTCAACTAGAGGTAATTTTTTCCCTCCGTCTAGCAACTCTAAATTTTTGTCTAAATTCATTATAGGTTAATTGCGTTTATATTAAAACTTACTATTTTTCTTTATCACAAAGAATATAAATATCAGGTAAGTTTCTCAGCCTTTCATTGTAATCAAGTCCATATCCAACGATAAACAAGTTTTCTGCCATGGAATGTCCTATAAAATCAATCTTAGTGTCTACTTTACAACAATTTGGCTTATAAATAAGCGTTCCTACCTTAACAGATCTAGGATTCATTTCTTGTAACGTATCAACTACGTATTTTATTGTATTACCTGTATCAACAATTTCGTCTAAAAGTATAACATCACGACCAGTAATATCACAGCTTAGCCCTAATATCTGTTTTACTTTCCCTGTAGAGTCAAATCCACTATAAGATGACACCTTAATAAATGTTATCTCACATTGAAAATCTATCTTTTTCATCAAGTCAGATGCAAACATATAAACTCCATTCAATAACCCTATAAAAATAGGGGGCTGAGCACTGTTTTTGTATGTTTCGTTAATTTCACGTGCCACTTTTTCTACATAAGTGTCAATAGTTTCTTTACTTATAAACGACTCAAATTCCTTATCAAAGCATTTAACAATTGCCATTTCTCATAAAATTTATTATCTTTGCAAAGGTAGCTATTTTTTAGGAATAAATTAGCATACTATTTATTATTTATTTATACTTTTAAAAGAAAATTTTTATGACTCCTAAAGTAAGTATCATTATGGGTAGCACTTCTGATTTAAAAATTATGAAAGAAGCAGCTGAATTTTTTGAATCAATGCAAATACCTTTTGAAATTAACGCTTTATCTGCTCACCGCACACCTGACCAAGTTATGGAATTTGCTGAGAATGCTCACAAAAATGGCATCAAGGTAATTATTGCTGGTGCTGGTGGTGCTGCTCACCTTCCAGGTGTTATTGCAGCTCTTACACCACTTCCTGTTATTGGAGTTCCTATCAAATCTTCTAATTCTATTGACGGTTGGGATAGTATTTTATCTATTCTTCAAATGCCTTCAGGTATTCCTGTTGCTACTGTTGCTTTAGATGGTGCTAAAAATGCAGCAATCCTAGCTACTCAAATTATGGGTACTGGCGAACCAGAACTTCAAGCTAAAGTTATTGAATTTAAGAAAGATTTAGCATCTAAAATCGAAGCGGCTAATAAAGAGTTAGCTGATGTTAAATACAGCTTTAAAACTAACTAATTTTGTGCTATTTTACTACATGTAAAATAAATAATATTAACTTATAATTATAGGGGAACTCTAAAAATTGTCAAATTCATTTTCAAAAGTTCCCCTAAATTTTATTCTCAAGGCAAGAAATACAGTACGCATAAATTATTTTATTGGGTAATTTCCCATTATATACTTATCCTTCCATCTGCGCTTTTCGCTATTATCAATATAATCATAGTTACGAACAATACAACCTGAATGAAGATCATCACCTATTTCTTTAATAATATCCTTTAACTCAAGCCTATCAATATAATAGTGAGGTATAGCACTAACTCCAAGAAATGCGCCTATAATATTTCCGCATATAGACCCTGTCGAGTCGCTATCACCACTATGGTTTACAGAAGAGACAATTGCATCTTTAAAATTATCCTTATGTTTTAATGCAGAATATATGGCTATAGCTAGAGCTTCTTCTGCGACCCATCCTTCACCTAATATAGCGATTGCTTCGTGATCAGGCATAGACTGTTCTGACAACTCTATTGCTCTATTTATTATATTATCAAACTCATTAATGTGTAACGCATCTTTGAAGCATGTTTTAGTAACTGTTAAACTTCGAGTAACATGATCTAATAGTGTCATTCCTCCTTTTATGTTATCAATAATCGACCATACTAAGTGCGATAACATTCCTGCTGGTATATAGCCTAATTCGTGACCATGAGTAATAGCTGCTACTTTAGCTCCAAGCATAACAATATTACACTCTCCATTAAAATATTTATAAGAATAAATACCTACAGGTGCAACACGCATTACACCTCCACATCCTTTACTATTGTTTATTGGTTTTTCTATAGTCCCCATATTGCCACTTTCTAAAGCTGACAAACATGTCATTCCTGGTGCACGACGTGAGTATAATTCATTAATATTTTGTAACCATTGTAAATTCAAAGATGTTCTTACGCCTTTACTATTACGAGCTATGTCTTCATAAGATTCAAATGCTTGAGTTCTTAGCCACACTTCGTACCCTAGCTCCCAAACATAACTCTCTAAACTATCCATAATACCTTTCATTATACCATGTGTAACACCAAATAATAGACTAGTAGCAGTAAATAACGTCATCTGTGTATCATCTGAAATAATAGCCAATCCTCTGTCATCTAAACTATATCGTGTAATTCCTCTTTCCCCATAAATACGCCTTATGCCTACAAGATTACTAAATTCAACAGTATAACCCAAAGCATCACCTACTGCTCCGCCTATTAACGAACCATGAATTCTTGATAAAACAATATTACTATTTTTAATCTCTAGGCGCTTTTGCATCATAAAATCAGCAAACTTATAAACAAATACAAGTTGTTCATTTGTCTCAGGAGAGTTTGGTTTACGTTTTGATTTCTCGCAACTTTTCCATAGTACCGCTAACTTCATAAGTGCTTGTTCAGCAGTATCTCCCTTATAAACAAAATAACATGCTACAACTGTTCCTGTACGGCCAACACCTCCCCAGCAGTGTATATACGTCTTATGCTCTCGCTCTATTGCTCTATTAATATAAGAAACTATATCATACATATATTCTGGTTGACTAGGCACAGAAACATCTTGAATTGGGAAATTATTATATTCCATCCCTCCATGTACAAATTTGTTATAAGGTTTCAAGTGCTTATCTTGGGTTAAATCTATAAACTCTACAATACCAGCTTGTCCAAATTTAGATATCTTTGCCATTGTTTTTACATCTTCCTTATCTCCTGGATATTCACCTGCATACAATAAATCATCTATCTTATATGTATTATGCAGTCCAACAGATTCTAGGTCGTTAGATGTAGTTATTTGCGACAAAATTGCTAAGAAACGACTTGGTAGATAGATATTATCTACATTTAAAGCAGCTTTGAATAATGGTGCAACATCATCAGGTGTGTAACCTGCGATGCCACAACCAATCTCAGTTACTAAGAATTTTAGATAACTATATTTTTTTGCAAATATTATAAACTCATCAACATAGGGCTTAATACTACTTACCGATCCACTCATTGTTGGAATAGCGTAAGTACGCCCTTGCAAACCTACTCCTTGCCCCATCATCGCACCCCACTTAAGAGCCAAACGCGCTGCTCCTCTCATGTGCATACCTTGTAAGTTACTTCCAAACACAAATACCTCATTCCCAACAAGTTCATTTACAATTGTAGGACTTTGTTTATTATTTTTCATAGTATCATTTATTAGTTTCTTTAATATAATGTAGAAAAGTAGTTGAGTACATATCCATAAAAAAAAGATAGTGCAAAATACAAAAAAATATTCTATTTTACAAGTTAAATTCATACACCTAAATAATAATAACTATATAACAAACCAACTTCTTGCAAGTAATTAAAGGGGACTTCTAAAAATTGGATTTTAACGCTTTTAGATTTATAAGTTTCATCTTTGAAATTTTACAAATACGCCGTGGGAACCACCACGCCTGTATTTATAAAACTCCAAATCTAAAACTTTAAAATTTGAAATCGAATAAAACCAGTTTCTAGAACTCCCCTAAAACTTCTAAATCCAAAATCGAATAAAACCAATTATAAGAACTCCTTTAAACAAAAACCTCACATTTCAAAGAAATGTGAGGTTTTTGTTTAAAGGAAGTTCTACAAATTAGTTTTATAAGTTCTTTAATATAATCGAAGAACTATTTATTGTTTTCAATCCAGTTTTTAGCATTAACAAACATCTCTATCCATGGAGATACTTCGTCATTTTGTCTTTCTTCTGGGTAGTACGCCCAGTTCCAAGGACTTAACGAACGCTCAGGGTGAGGCATCATAGCTAAGTGACGACCGTCATTTGATACTATAGCAGCAGTTGAGTGGTCAGAGCCATTAGGGTTTGCAGGATAAGCATCATAAGAATATTGAGCTACAATATTGTAGTTAGACTTATCTTTTGGTAAGTAGAACTTACCTTCCCCGTGAGCAGCCCAAACACCTAGTTCGCTACCTGACATAGAACCAAATAGAACTGATTCATTTTGGTTAATCTTAACACCTACAAAGTTAGACTCAAATTTGTGTGAGTTGTTATGTAACATCTTAGGCTTAACATCATCATTTGGAGTAATAAGACCTAATTCTATCATAAGCTGACAACCATTACAGATACCTAAAGATAAAGTGTTTTTACGTGCATAGAAGTTGTCTAATGCAGCTTTTGCTTTAGGGTTGTAAAGGAAAGCACCTGCCCAGCCTTTAGCTGAGTTAAGTACGTCAGAGTTAGAGAAACCACCAACAAACACGATGAAGTTAACATCTTCTAAAGTCTCACGACCAGAGATAAGGTCTGTCATGTGTACGTCTTTAACATCCATACCAGCTGCGAACATAGACCAGGCCATTTCACGCTCACTGTTAGAACCTTTTTCACGAATTACAGCAGCTTTAACACCTGATTGAGTTTTTCTGTGTGCGTCTAAACCATATTTAGCAAATGTGCCGTCAAAACCAGCAGGGAAAGTATAAGTTAAAGGTTGATTTTTGTAATTGTCAAAACGCTCTTTAGCTAACTCAGCTGTACTTTGATTTTTATCTAATAAATAAGAGGTTTTAAACCAACTGTCACGCAAAGAATTTAAATCTAAAGCGAAGTTAGTGTCACCATTAGTCACTGTGAACTCTCTATTAAGATTTACAGAACCTACTTTAATAGCTTCAACACCTTTAGCAGCTAATTCAGCAACGATAGCATCAGCATCTTCTACTTGAAGAACTACAGCAGGACGCTCGCTGAAAAGAACTTTCACGAGGTCTGTTTCACCTAAAGCTGTAACATCAAGGTTAACACCTGTAGTATTGTTTGCAAAGTTCATCTCTAAGATAGCAGTAATAAGACCACCATCAGAAATATCATGACCTGCTAACACTTTTTTATTTTCTATAATAGATTGTAAAGCATTGAAAGAAGTAGCAAAGTATTCAGCACACTTAACTGTAGGTACATCGTTACCAATTTTGTTAACGATTTGAGCAAAAGCACTACCACCTAAGCCAAATTCATCTTTCGATAAGTCAACATAAACGATTTCACTTTGACGTTTCTTAAGAGCTGTTTTAACAACTTTCTTAACATCAGTAACCTCACCAGCAGAAGTAATAATAACTGTACCTGGAGCGTATACTAAATCGCCACCTTTATATTTTTGTGTCATTGACAACGAGTCTTTACCCGTTGGAATGTTGATACCTAAACCTAAAGCAAATTCACTTGCTGCTTCTACCGCTTTATATAAACGAGCATCTTCACCAGCATTTTTACAAGGCCACATCCAGTTTGCACTTAAAGAAATACCTTTTAAGCCACCTTCAATAGGAGCAAAAACGATGTTAGTTAAAGATTCAGCTATTGCAAGTACAGAACCTTTATCAGCACTAGCCAAAGCAGCTGCTGGAGCGTGCCCTAAAGCTGTAGCCACACCTTTAATACCGTGGTAATCAAGAGCAATAACACCTGTATTGTTAAGAGGTAGTTGAATTTCACCGTCACATTGTTGAACAGCGATACGACCACTTACACTTCTGTCAACTTTGTTAGTTAACCAGTCTTTACAAGCTACTGCTTCAAGTTGAAGAACTTGTTCTATATATTTTTCTACCTTTGTAGAATCATACTCAACAGCTTCAAATTTTTCTTCTACTGTATTGTCTACAAGTACTGTACGAGGAGCTTTACCAAACATATCGTCAAGTTTCATGTCGATAGGTTTCTCTCCATTTTTGTTATTTACGAAAGTAAACTGCATATCGCCTGTAGCTTCACCAATAACATACATTGGAGAACGCTCACGTTCAGAGATACGACGAACCATGTCGATTTGTTCTTCTTTCATAACAAATCCCATACGTTCTTGAGACTCATTACCAACAATTTCTTTAGCAGATAATGTAGGGTCACCTACTGGAAGAGCATCTATATCTATACGTCCACCTGTAGCTTCAACAAGCTCAGAAAGACAGTTAAGGTGTCCACCAGCACCGTGGTCATGGATAGAAATTATAGGGTTGCAATCTTCTTCACTAAGAGCACGGATTGCATTATAAGCACGTTTTTGCATTTCTGGGTTAGAACGCTGAATAGCGTTTAACTCGATAGAGTTGTCATATTCACCTGTTGCAACAGAAGAAACTGCTCCACCGCCCATACCAATGCGGTAGTTGTCACCACCAAGAAGAACAACTTTATCACCTTTTACAGGTTCATCTTTTAAAGAGTCTACTTTTTTACCATAGCCAATACCACCAGCTAACATGATAACTTTGTCAAAACCAAATTTCTTAGCATTTTCAAAGTGCTCAAAAGTATATAAACTACCACAAATAAGAGGTTGACCAAATTTGTTGCCAAAATCTGATGCACCATTAGATGCTTTGATAAGAATATCTTCTGGTGTTTGGTATAACCAGTTACGTTCCTCTGTAGCTTGTTCCCACTCTCTACCACCATCTAAACGAGGATAAGCAGTCATATAACATGCAGTACCTGCGATAGGGAATGCTCCCTTACCACCAGCGATACGGTCACGAATTTCACCACCTGTACCTGTAGCAGCACCATTAAATGGCTCAACAGTTGTAGGGAAGTTGTGAGTCTCTGCTTTAATAGAAATTACTGATTCAAAATCTTTTGTTTCATAGAAATCTGGTTTATCATGAGAAGCTGGAGCAAATTGCTCAACAACTGGTCCTTGTAAAAACGCACAGTTATCTTTATAAGCTGAAACTACAGTGTTAGGATTTGTTGTTGTTGTCTTTTTGATTAAGCCAAAAAGAGAACTTTCTTTTTCTTCCCCGTCAATAATGAATTGACCGTTAAAGATTTTATGGCGACAGTGTTCAGAGTTAACTTGTGAGAAACCGAACACTTCAGAGTCTGTAAGTTTACGACCTATTTTAGCACTAATTTCTTGAAGATACGCAATTTCGTCTTCATTTAAAGCTAAACCTTGCTCTTTATTGTAAGATACGATATCTTCAATATATTGAACAGGATTAGGTTGCTTATCTAAAGTAAAAATCTCTTGGTTAAGACCTTTATATAGACGTTTTAACATTTTGTCATATTGAACGTCTTCTGAGTCAGCTACAGTAAATTCCTCGATTCTTACTATGCCTTCAATACACATGTTTTGTGTAATTTCAACAGCATTTGTACTCCAAGGAGTTACCATCTCACGTCTAGGGCCAACAAACAGGCCTTCGATAGTGTCACTTTCGATAAGTGAAGCGCCACCATACAACCACTCTAATTTAGAGATATCCTCTTTAGACATTGAACGATTTACTTGCGTAGCGTAAATCACATTTTGATTTTTAAAAAATAGCATCATTATAGGTAAATGTAAAATATTTAATAATCTAATTTTAGGTAGGTTATGACCCACTGATAAATATTTTGTTAATATATAATTGTGCAAATATACAAAATTTATAACTTTTATACTATTTTTGTATAAAATATTTTTATTAACTATGATTGAAAGTAAAGATAAAATTGGAGTTTTCGACTCAGGGATGGGAGGCTTAACTGTTTTAAGAGAAATAGAAAAGAGCCTGCCTTATGAAAATATAGTATATTATGCAGATTCTAAAAACTGTCCTTATGGAGATAAAACATCTGAAGAAATACTATTTCATACTAGAGAATCTGTACTAAAATTAATAAATATTGGAGTAAAATTAATAGTAATAGCATGTAATACAGCTACTAGCTCTGCAATAAAATCATTAAGAAACGAATTTTCTGATGTAATTTTTGTTGCTATAGAACCAGCAGTAAAACCTGCAACAGAAATCACCAGAAATGGCAATATTGCAGTTATCGCAACTCAATACACTGTTAATGGTGAAAGACTAAAGCAATTATGTGAGAAATATTCTGAAAATACAAATATTTTAAGACTCGCAACTCCAAAGTTAGTAGCTTTAGTTGAAAACAACAAAGAAAATACTCCCTATTGCACAAGTGTGTTAGAGGAATATTTTCAGACTATAATTAAACATAACATAGACACTGTAGTTTTAGGATGTACACACTACTCTTTCCTTAGAAAAGATATGGAAGCTATTGCTAAAAAACATAATATTCAGATTTTAGATGCAGCAAAAGCAATTGCAAAACAAACAGTCAACAAGTTAACAGAAAAAGAAATACATACTACATCAAGAAACAAGGGGAATATAGAATTTCTCTCTTCCCTAGATGAAGAGTATAACAATAAATTAAAAAACAAATACATAGAATATAAAACTTATGGCACGAGTGAGCACGAATAGAGTTGAACCAACAAAAAAACGAACAACTATTAAACAACCTGTAAAACCAACAACAAGTCCTACAAAGGCTATAAAAAAAACAGACAATAATGAACCAAAAGAACAAGCAATAGTTTGGTATATACTAGCACTAGTTTTATTTTTTGTATCTATTATTTTATTAATAGCATGTATATCTTTCTTCTTCACATGGCAGGAAGATCAAAGTGTTACTTTTTTCAGTTCGTCAAATAGCAAAATTCATAACGAAGCATTAAATGTTTGTGGACGTTTTGGAGCTGTTATAAGTAGAATTTTTATATGTGATTGGTTTGGTACATTTGGTATATTAATGCCTTTTGTGCTAACTTCATTTGCCGCCTATATAGTAGCAGTAAAAAAGAATTTCATATATAAAACACTTATAGTTATATTTTCAACTGCCATTATAGGCTCTATTAGTGCTAGTTATTTCTTCACTAACTATGAAGGTATTTTTGGCTCTAGTATGGGAGGTGCAGCAGGCTATGCAATGCACACTTTCTTAGAAGATGTTGTAGGTAATATTGGTGAACTATGCATCATTTTAATGTTGATTTGCATACTGGTAATATATATATCAAGAAGTATAATTCCTTCTTTAATTAAATGGTTTATAATCACAGAAGGCATCATTAAACTTTTGTATGACAAATTTAAGGCAAAAAGAGAAAAAAGAATTCAAGAGGCAAAAATAAGAAGACAGAGAAAAGCAGCACGTGACTTAGCCCATAGAAATGCTGCCTCAAATAAAGAAACAGAAAGCATTGTAAATGACACAGATGAACAGCCTGTAGCTTCTATTAATAATCTACTAAATTCTGACGAACAAAACGAAACAGAATTTAGTCAGCAAGATAACGATACAGATACTAACTATGATGTACCTGTCAACACCGAAAACCCTGTTTTTCTTACTGACAATGAAGATACTGAAGACACTTTCGACTATGAATATACTGAAACCGAGGAGGAATATGGGGAGGAAGAGGAAGATGTTCAAGAAGAATACTCTGAGCAAATCAATGAATTTAACCGTTCTATAGGTGTCATAGAAACTGAGGATAGTTTTAAAATTGAGCCAACTATTATAAATACAAATGTTTCACATTTCAATGCTCAAGACACGCCTACAGAAATAAAAAAGGAAACTAATGACAATCCAAATCTAGCGATGTATACAGATAAAGATGTAGTAATCCTAGATCCTGCATTTTTTACTGATACTCCCATAGAAAACGGCACTGTCAACGATGATGATAGTAATGATTTTGAAATGTTTACCATAAATCCTAAGAATAAGGAAACAGGTGAAGAAATAGAAGTAACAGAAGAAGATACTGTCGCAGGTACTACAATTAATTCTCCCATAGAGCAAACTGTTACGACTTCAACAGATGAACCAATTAACAACCCTATAAAAATTGAAGATGAGGGTGAAGAATTTATCATAGAACGAACTAATACACCTATTGAAGATGAAGATTTTGAAGTAGCTGTAACAGACAATGCGAATTTAGACCTTGATGACGAAGACGAACTATCACTTGTTAAAATCAATCGTTCAGAAATTTTTGATGATAAAGATATTGATGATTCCCTTTTCGACCCTACATTAAGCCTTTCTATGTATAAACGTCCATCTATAGACCTTATGGATAACCATACTAAAAAAGTGAATGTAACAAATGAGGAACTTTTCGATAATAAAAATCGTATTATTGAGACCTTAAACAATTTTAACATTAAGATTGATAAAATCAAGGCTACTATTGGACCTACAGTGACTTTATATGAAATCATACCAGCTCCTGGGGTACGTATATCGAAAATTAAAAACCTTGAAGATGATATAGCTCTTAGTCTTTCAGCTTTAGGGATACGTATTATTGCTCCTATACCTGGTAAAGGTACTATAGGTATAGAAGTTCCTAATAAAGACAAAGAAGTTGTTAGCATGTATTCGGTAATTAAGAGTGTAAAGTTCCAAGACAGTGATGCTGAACTCCCTATAGTACTAGGTCGCACTATTCAAAATGAGGATTATGTTGTAGACCTTGCAAAAGCACCTCACATGCTTGTTGCTGGGGCTACAGGTCAAGGTAAATCTGTAGGCTTAAATGCTATAATAACATCGCTTCTTTATAAGAAACACCCTGCTGAGCTGAAATTTGTATTTGTAGACCCTAAAAAGGTAGAACTTACTCTTTATTCTTTATTAGAGCGACACTTCTTAGCTAAGCTCCCTGACGAAGAAGAAGCTATTATTACAGATACACAAAAAGTAGTATACACGTTAAATTCTATGTGTTCTCTTATGGATACTCGTTACGATGTTCTTAAAAGTGCTAAAGTACGTAATGTAAAAGAATATAATGACAAATTCAAAGCTCGTAGGCTGAACCCTAACAAAGGACATGAGTTTATGCCTTATTTTGTTGTTATTATAGATGAATTTGCTGACTTAATAATGACTGCTGGACGTGAAGTAGAAACTCCTATAGCTCGTTTAGCTCAGTTAGGCCGTGCAACAGGTATACATCTTGTTATTGCAACACAAAGACCTACAACAAATATTATCACAGGTGTTATTAAGGCTAACTTCCCTACAAGGGTGGCGTTTAGAGTATCTAGTATGATAGATTCACGTACTATACTTGACCAACCTGGTGCTAATCAACTTATAGGTCGCGGAGATATGTTAATATCTAATGGTAATGACACTACTCGTGTTCAATGTGCGTTTATTGACACTCCAGAGGTTGAAAGGATATGTGAATTTATCAGTAAACAAACTGGTTTTGGAGGAGCTTATGAGTTACCAGAATTCATAGAGCCTTCTCAAGAAAAGGATAACGAGAACGGTAGTAACATAATACGTCGCGATGGTCTTTTCACAGAGGTAGCTCGTTATGTGGTGACTTCACAACAAGGTTCTGCATCTACTATTCAACGTAACTTCTCTATAGGCTTTAACCGTGCTGGTAGAATTATGGACCAACTTGAAAAAGCTGGTATTGTAGGTAAACAAGAAGGTAGCAAGCCTCGTAAAGTACTAATTTCAGATATTGCATCGTTAGAAGTAATGTTATATGATATGGATAATGCGCCTTTAAATTTCTAATACATTAATAATCAATACTAGAAGTCCCTAGAATAGTATTTTGGGTACTTCTAGGCTAGATTACTAAAAACTGCATAAATTTTGTAGAAGATTCTAAAACTTTGATTTAAGAATCCCTACATATACATTAAATACACATTTTTCATGAAGAAAATAATAACTACCCTACTGTTCTGCTCATCGGCGTTGTTCTGCATGGCACAACAAACAGAAATTACAGAGCTTTTAACTAAAATAACTAAGCCTTATATTGAAAATACAGATTTTTCTTTTAAATTCTCGGCTCAGATTTCATCAAATAATATTGAAGGAACTATCAAGGTCAGTGGAGATAAATATAGGATTGATACTAACGATTTCACAATGATTTTTGATGGAAAAGATAGGTATAACTATGTTAAAAAGAACAACGAAGTATATATTGAGACTCTTGTTATTGATGGTAAAGAGATTGATATTATGCAATCGCCTCAACGTCTTTTAAAATTAACAAAAAATTCCACCCCTACATTAAGTACAAACTCTAAAGGTAACCGTGAGTTATTTTTTGAGAAAGAGGGTTTAAAGGTAAGCATAGACAGCAGTGATAACATTTCAAGTATTAACGTAATTAATAACAAATCTACTATTTACATACTTGATAGCGACACAAATATTAAATTCTCAGAGTCTACCTTTATTTTCGATAAGGAGGATTACAAAGGAGTTGAGATAATAGATTTTAGATAAAAAACATTAAGGTGAGTTTTAACTATTTGAACTCCCCACCATAAACCTCCATAAATCTACATTAAACCACCACACAAATATAATACACATATCATTATGAGAATAATTGACAGAGTAGACAAATACATACTTTACATAAACTTATCTGACAAACAATTTTCAATCAATTGCAAGTTATCACTAGGTCTACTATCTAAAGCACGACAAAAAGATTGTGATTTAAGTAAAAAATCAGTAGATAAAATATTGGATTACTATAAGGAGATTAATAAAACATGGCTTATAACAGGTGTTGGATTCATGATAAAGGATGAGTATAAAAAGAAATAGTTATCTGAGATTATACTTACACATCACGTAATACTAGTTCAAATCCTTATATCTCTTGAAATATAAATTAATTAAAACCACGTTACGGATAAGTAGCGTGGTTTTATTTTACTAAAATAGCCTTAAATGATACACCTATAATTTCTCAACAAAACAAGAATAAATATCATAATTTTTATTATCTTTGTAGGAGTGCGAATTATTGGTATGAATTGAATTATGAGAAAATAATACAGACACCTCAGCCCTAAAAGCTGAGATTAACCAAATGGTTTATACGCTCTATGATTTAATTGAAGAAGTAATCAACCTAATCAAAAATAGATAAAGATGACCACAACAGATATGATATTAAAAGATTTATTTGATCGTATTAGCAAAGAAGATGTAGTACTATTCGTTGGTGCTGGAGTTTCTATGAGTGCAGGACTTCCTTCAGGGTCGCAATTATCAAATATTATTTTCAAACTGCTACCTAAAGAGATACAAGCTAGCTTACATGACAAAAAACGGATACCCACCTCAATACAATGATGAAGTAATGGATCAAGTAATGGAACAAGTGGAAAATTTTAAAAAGAACAAGTAAAATACACTCGATATGATTAATCAATCATTCTCAGCTGAGAACTTTGAGAAAATATTTAAAATTCTAAATAGGAAAGGGGAAATCAAATAAGAGTTTCTCCCTGAATAGCATGCAAACAAGTATATAGAGACTACTAGAAGAGAACTTGTTTTAATTACCAACCTTCACTATTACTTAACAGTGCTTATTTGATATCGCAACATAAAACTTTAATAGAAACGCTAAATTTGCAAAATAATGAACAATACACTTGAAGACATGACAATTAGTACCGAAAACGAGCTATATAATCTTCTTGAAATAATTACTACAACATTTTCTGAGTTTAAATATGATGATATAAATGTATATGGCACGATGAAAGAGAATCCGTATTCTGAAGAAATGAAATTTGATAATATCGCAAAACTTAAGCTTAATCTAAAAAAGTTTCCTTATCTTCAGTTTTATTATTGTTTTGATTTAGTAATATCTGGAAGAGCACTTAGCAATGATGAAGGCGACAATATAAGTTTTAATTTATTTCGTAAAGAAAGTTTTGCAAATTCATTAGAAATAAATTATGATTCTAAGAATTCTTATAATTTGCTTGAGTTTGTAGAAGTTGTAGAAAAAAGTATGAAGAAATATATCTTCCTGCTACAAAAACGGATTTAAACAACAATGTCTCACAATCAAAGTCGGATTTTAAAAAATACGATGTCTTCGTTTCGCACGCAAGTGCTGATAAACAATCTTTTGTTGACGACCTCGTAGATAAATTAAAATCAGTAACCTCAGATATTTGGTATGATAAAAATAAGATTAAGTGGGGAGATAACATCAAAGACAAAATATATGAAGGTCTCGAACAGTGCGAATTTGGCATTATTGTATTCTCAAAATCATTCATTGGGCGTGAATGGACAGAGAAAGAATTAAAAGAGTTGCTATAGAAGCAAAATACGTCTAAACAAAATGTAATTTTACCTATTTTCTTGAATGATGTTCCAGAAGATAAACTCCGAGAAGAATATCCATTTTTAGGAGATATATTATACATCAAACAGTCTGCATACAAAATTGAAGAAATAGCTATAATGTTTGCTGAGCGCTTAATAAAAAGATTAAAGTCAAAATATTAATTATACAAAATGCAACAGTGTACTTATTAGATTAATATTTTTCGAATGCCATATTTGTTACCATCTTAATATTGTAGTAAATACAAACACAAAGAAGAGGGTGACCGAATAGGTCTCCACATTTTTAAAGGTTTACAGTGTAAAAAGCTGTAAATCTTTGTTTTTGTGCGTATTATCAATAGTTGATATTTACGGGTTATAATCAAAATAAACCTTTTTTGGAGGGAAGCACTATTCTTATGTAGTCTGCTATGGTGGGTATTTGCCCACCTGAGGTAGGCCTATACGAATACTTAACTTAAAAAAGGTATGTTTACAATTAACATCAAGGGAAAGGCTAATCCCAAAGATAGCCAAATGGTTCAAAAGCTACGCAAGCTACGAGCTATCTGTCGCTATGCTGAGAAGCAAGGGATTTATGGCGTAGATATGAAAGCCTTCGAGTGTTTAGGTGATAATATCAAATGGGACGAAACAACATCAAAGGCTGTATCGCATAAAGCCCTCGCTAAGATTGAGCATATCGACCGTAGCCTATTCTCGAAAAAGGAACAGCTATGTTTGGATATGTTCCTCTTTAGCTACTATACGGGCGGTATGGCTAACGTTGATGTGTGTAACTTAACGTGGGATTGTATCAAGGATGACAAAATTGTTTATGAACGCATAAAATTTCCTAAGCAGGCTAAACCACTATTAATCTCAAAAACAAAACAGCTTATTGAGAAGTATCGAGGTACAGGCTATGGCGATTATGTCTTCCCGATATTCACACATAAGCACGATACCGACAAGAAGAAGATGTCGAGAGTTAATGGCTTTTCAGGCAAATTATCCCAAGCATTAACCAAAGCGTGTAAGATTGCTCGCATCAAAGAGAATATTACGTGGTACTCGGCTCGTGGTAGCTTTATCACAAGAATGGTGGATCAAGGTTATTCCCCTTATGTTGTAGCAGAGATGGCTGGCAATAGTCCTATGGTGATATATAAACACTACTACAAGAATACTCATGGCAAGGAGATGCTCGATGAGATGAACTCAATTTTTGGAAAATAATTTTTCGTCTGATTAACCCCTATTTGCAAAAATAGACTACTCTTTATAGTGAAGAATATGGCATCGAAAAAAAGTAAAAAATATTTCTATTATTTTAACCCTTTTTGATTCGGTATCCCTACTCTTCCTGACTTCGTCATTGCGTACCCCAAAAATCATTATTGAATAGTATTTTTATTCTTTTGTGACGTTTCATGATCATGGTTTTTGATAGAATTTCACCATTGAGGGGGAGTTTTAGTTTAAGTATTGTCACAGTTTTTGCCATGTTCAATACTTTATCTACACTCATTCCTATCTCTGCTAATTTAAGGATGCGTTCTAATTCTTTGTAAACCTTTAGAGCAACGAAACAGATGCAGATATGTGCTTCTATTCTTTTGCGTGTAAAGTGGAACATTGGGCGTATCTCTATCTTCGATTTGGCTATCCTAAAGGCTTTCTCTACGTTCCATAAATTGTGATAGGCTGCATAAACTTGCTCTGTAGGAATAGAAGTATTAGTTAGATAGCCTTTCAACCCATCCCAACGAGAATCCTCCTCTATCTTATCGTAATTGATGGTTACTTTTACACTGTCTTTCATCTCTAGGAATTTATTATAACCTTTCTTATTGAGATTAGACTTGGTGAATTGCCCTCTATGATATGCCTTTTCTAGCCTTTTAATCCCCTTTTTACGGTTGTAACTATCTTTTTTAGCTCTATCATCTGTATAGCCAACTAATAGCCTACGCCCATTAGCATAGTTAAGTTCTACCATCTTTCTATCTCTCTTGGGTTGAGATAAGATCCAATCTTGGGTGGCTTTATCTGTATTCTTTATACGCGCTCCTATGATGTATTTGTAACCTAATGCCTCTAGTTCTGTAATATTTGCCGTATTCATCAATCCTGAATCTACTACTACTATGAAATCGTCTAAATCATATCTATTTACAAAATCCTGTATTACTGGTAGCATGATATGTCCTTCATATTTATTCCCCTCATGAATGGTATGTGCTAATGGATAGCCTTCTAGGCTAACTAGCAATCCTAATATTATTTGTGGATTAGAATGGCGACCATCTTTGGAAAAACCTGTTTTGCGTAAATCATCTTCATAGTCACTCTCAAAATAGAGTGTGGTTACATCGTAAAACATAACTCCAATATTACCTCCAAAGAGTTCCATTGTGTGTTTTACGCTTATATCTTGTACAAGCTCTTGCATGGTGCTGTTTAGCCTATCTAAGTAACGATATATTTTAGATAAGTCTAAATCTTCATCGAAATGATTTTTTAAATATTCAACTGTAGCTGCTTTTGATGCAGGAAATGATAGCCTTGAAATAATCAATTGGCGAAATACTTCATCTGTTATTTGATTAAATCCAACTCCCTCAAATACCTTGTCAAGTATCAGCTGTGAACCATTGAGTATTATATTATCTATTTGGGATATAAATTGATTTGCTCTTTCTAATTCATCTTTTCTTGCTTTTCCATCGTTATCCTCAAAATCTAGCTCAGGGCGACGGCATAACTCCTCTTTTCGTATCCATTCTTTTCCTTGTAATACATAACTATCTATCTCTTTGGTATCAGAACTTATGCCGATAGTGACTAACTGTTTATATTTACCTCGCAACTTTTCTGATACTATTACGCTAGTTGTGCCTGAACGATTAATTCTCTTTTTAACAAACATAATTTTATAGATTTAGTATTTGCTACAAAATTACTATTTTTTCATTGCGTACCCCAAAATAGGGTACGCAAATTAACTATATCGCTGGAAGTCAAGTGAATATATTTTCAGCATTTTTTGAGTGACGAAGTCAGGAGAATATGGCATCGAAAAAAAGTAAAAAATATTTCTATTATTTTAACCCTTTATGATTCGGTATCCCTACTCTTTATATATAACGACACGAAGTCGGAATTTATTAATGCTAAAAAATTCGCCATTATGAGAATATCAAGGGTGAATTGACTGTATAATCATAGGATGCTTTAGTCTCCATTTAGAGTCTGTTTTGCGGCTAATCCCCATGTAGCCTAAAATCAGCAAAATAAAGAAAAAAGAGGCTATTCAAAGTTTCGGGTTGAGCCCTTTTTGGAGTTAACAGTGTAGTATTATGTAACTTGTAGTAACATAGCGTATTAGCAAATATTTTATTGACGGGGTTT
>JAWXTP010000049.1:0-18940 GCA_044433415.1 Rikenellaceae bacterium | reverse complement strand
GTGGCTGAAGTTGCAACATTGTTTTTGTCGATTGAGAAGTTGAATAGATTACTTGTTCGCCAACCACCATAGCTGCCTGAAACATAATAGACATTATCTGTTGGTTGAACAATGTCGCTAAGTGATGCACCCTTTGGAATTACATTAGATCTGTTTATGTTTAGCTTCTATGCTGGTGGAATGTCTCCCATTGATGTGTGCTTATTGACGTATGATTGTGTTAAGGGGAATGCTATAATCTACGACAGAGTAAAATATGACAAGCAGGCACGAGTGATTATAATAGATAAAGTTCAAGAGTTGATGAATAAATATCTCAATGAGGCCTCGATGAATTACGTCTTTCCAACCATCAAGTGCTGCAACCCCACGCAATCAAAGCTATATGGGCGAGTGAAGCGGATAAACACAAAGGTCAACGAAACGCTCCGTAAAATCTGCGAGCACCAAGGCATCACATCTAAAGTCACGTGGAGTACTGCACGAAGTAGTTACATCTCGAAAATGATCGATGAAGGTTTCCATCCGCTCCAAATCGCCGAACTTGCAGGCAACTCTCCGCAAACTATTTATAAACATTACTATACAATTTCTGACAAGGAGAGGATGTGGGATCGGATGAATGAGGTGTTTTGATAAATTGAGTTTGGTTGGTGTTGATATTATTTGTAACTTTACGAGAGTTGGTACAACTAAAAAAGAAAAAGGCGCAAGATAATTAGTTATTATATAAATAGTGTGACGTGACAAACTTGGAGAAATACATTGATAATGAAGTTGTTACAACCTCAGCAGAGGTAGTGGATTATTGCGTAAACGTATTACATTTGACAAATGAGGCTGCCAGACAACGCATACGAAGACTACCTAATAGGAAATGGTCATCTATTTGTGAGTCACACAAAGGGAAAACTTTAGAGTTTGAAATTTGGTGTACAGGTGGGTTTAGTAAAGAGTCAATAAATCGCTTAGATAATGCCATAGCTAAAACAAGAAAATACAAACTTAGTTATTTTGATGCCGATAAGATGCGTCAAGCAGCAGAAGACAGTAATATTCCACACTTTAATGAAATATTAAAAACGTATTATATAAAAGAGATATAGATTATGTACTTAGAGACTTTAAACATATATAACTTTAGAAAATATGGAACGAACACGTTACCTACTGGCGAAGTGTCTCCTGGTTTATCAATCTCTTTTCAAAAAGGCGTTAATGTCTTAATAGGAGAGAATGATTCTGGCAAGACAGCTATAATTGATGCGATAAGATATGTGCTAAAAACGCAAAGTGGTGAATTTATTCAGGTTGAAGAGAAAGACTTCTATCAAAATAGTTCAACCAAGCAAAGGGCTACTCTTTTGAAAATAGAGTGTATTTTTAAGGGCTTCAGTGATAATGACGCTGGTCACTTTCTGGAGTGGCTTGGCCTTCAAACAACGGCTGAAGGTACCACAGAATACGAACTCAAGGTCTGGTTAACAGCAAAGCTTGCGGATAACAAAGTGATTCAATATATAAAAGCTGGTATGACTACTGAGGGAATATATTTGGAGGGTGAAGCAAAATATTTATTAAGAGTGGTATATCTTAAGCCTCTTAGAGATGCTTTATCTGATATGACTCACGGTAACAAATCTCGACTTGCTCAAATATTAAAGGCTCATCCCATTTTTAAGGTTGCAAAAGATGAAGCTGGCAATAGGGCTAAACATGAACTTGAAAATAAATACCTAGAGTTAAAAAAGAAGATTGATGAATACTTTGATGATGCAACTCAACCTGGGCATGACATATCAAAAGAGCTGAATGAACTACTGTCTGATCACTTCTTAACAAGTGGGGATGATAGAAAAGCTGGTGTTTGTTTAACGGCTAATGAACTACAAGATATTCTCAAACAATTAGATCTAATTTTAGAGCCTAATAAATCAGGTTTGGGTACTCTAAACTTACTTTGTGTAGCTGCAGAATTTCTATTATACACCGAAAATAAAATAGGATTAAAACTCTCTTTAATTGAGGAGATGGAAGCTCATTTGCATCCTCAATACCAATTGAGGCTAATTGACTTTGTGAGCAAGCATGGTAATTATGGTCAATTTATTCTGACGACCCATAGCACCACTCTTGCGTCAAAGATTCCATTAAAGAATCTTATACTATGCAAAGATCAACAGGTATATCCGCTAGGTATAGGAACGATGCTTGAAGAGTCAGATTACGCATTCTTACAACGTTTTCTAGACGCAACGAAATCGAATATGTTCTTTGCTCAAGGCTTGATTATCGTGGAAGGAGATGCTGAAAATCTATTGATACCAACTATTGCAGAAATAATTGACCGCCCTCTGCACAAGTATGGAGTGTCAATTGTAAATGTTGGCAGTACAGCATTTAAGCGATATGTTAAGATCTTCCAGCGTAACGATGGTAAGTCACTAGATATGCCTATTTCTATTATCTCTGATTTGGATATTCGCAGTTTGGAGTATTATGATGGGTCTCAAGGTCGAGAGATACCTGAAGTGTTAATTGTTAATGACGATTTTATTAATGCTTTAAAAACAATAACAACTCAGATAGATTTCAATTTGATGCCAGATTTTTTCACAGGGATTACACATTTTAAAACCTTTGTTAAAGATCATCAACCATCTCGCTTGCACGGAGGTGACAGTACTCGTGAGAAATTATATTCTAAATATGAGAGCGCAGGAAAACAGATCTTAGACAACGCAATAATAGAACAGTTGAGGTCTAAGCGAACAAATGATATTAAGTCTATGTGGAATAATAATAAAACGCAGATTTATACTCCGAAAAGATGGACATTAGAATATGACTTGGCTTGTAGCTCATTATTTAAGGAACTTGCTCAAGCAATAGAAATTGCAAAATATGAGAAGCAATATCCTTCTACGATTATTACGACTAAATTATTTAAAGATAAAAAAGAAGTTATAGATAGCACATATACAATAACGACACCAACTGATAATGAGAGTTTTGCTATTTTTAAACCATTATGTGACAGCAAAGTATCCAAAGCTGCTACAGCCCAATATCTTTCCAGTATTCTATGTGATAAAAAATCCGATATGCAGAGTGTAATCAAAACTGACCCATATATGAAATACATTGTAGATGCAATATGCTATGTCACAGAACCTCTAAATGATGATAGCCATGAGTAAATTTGCAACAGAAGAAGAGATTAGACGTGCACATTCAATCCTTTTAGATGGAAAACCTTTCTTTGATGACAAAAAGTTAAAAATTATAGAATGTAATGAGACTGTTGATGTTAAAGCTTGTCCCGGCAGCGGAAAGACTACAACATTATTAGCAAAATTAATAGTTTTAGCTAATAGGATGCCATTACCTAATAATCAAGGTATTTGTGTCTTAACCCATACAAACGTAGCAATGGATGAAATAAAGAGTAAACTCGGACATAATGCAGATGTATTATTCTCTTACCCTAATTTCTTTGGAACCATTCAATCATTTGTTAATAAATTTCTTGCTATGCCATATTGGTATTCAACATATCAAACTCCTATACAAACTATAGATGATAATATTGCTAGATTTATTATGTTAAAAGAATATCGAAGTTTAAGTTTTAATGATCGAAAAATATTTTTCAATGAAATCAAAGACCGAATTGACAAAAGATTAAAAGGGAAAGATAGAAATACCCAAATAGATAGAGAAATTTTTAAATTTATTCATAATACCGCTATTGGTTTTACTGATAGAAAAATTACATTTTTTAGAATATCAGGTGCCACAAAGCCTTATGTGAAAGATAGCTCAAAGCAAACATACAAGGCTCTTGCAAAGGTAAGATTGGGTGCTTTAAGACAAGGTGTATTAAAATATGATGATGCCTTTTCCCTTGCACAATCAAATTTACACGTACAGCCACAATTGATTAAGGCAATAACACACAGGTTTAAATATCTTTTTATTGATGAAATGCAAGATACAGACGAAATTCAGAAAGATATTATAAACAAAGTATTTAAAGAGTCTATTGCACAATGTTTCGGAGATCAATACCAAGCTATATACAACAATAAAGTTAAAACTGATATGGTTTGGAATCCAACAATCTATCTGCCAATCAATAACAGTATGCGCTTTGGTGCGAATATAGCAGAAGTATTAAAAACAGTATGTATCGAAGATAATCATGACATCGTCGGAAATTCATCCGTGGAGTCATTAAAACCAATATTGATAGTTTATAATGATGCATCTAAAGTTATTCCTGAGTATGCAAAATTAATAAAGACGAGAATTGTTGGAGATAAAACTATTCTTGAAATAGCGAATGAAGAGAAATGCAAAGATCAATTACACCGTGTCAATTTAAAAGCTATAGGTTGGGTTGGCAAGGATGATCCCAGTTCGACAAAAACAACTATAAATTCGTATTTCCCAAATTTCAATAAAAATATCAGAAAGCGAGATAAGGTGAAGATTGATTCATTTAGGACTTACATGCGAAAACGCCAATTCTCTACGATAAAGGAGTATTTGGATTTAATTATCCGTTCCATTATTCACGTCTTATCATTATCCGAGACGTCACGAAATGAGGTCAATGGTAAGTATCGATGCTATACAAAAACAACATTCTTGTCGAAACTTCAAGCAGATAATGAAAATTTATATCTTCAATTCAAAACCAACTTAGCAAATTGGTCAAGAAGAATACATACATCCGAGAGCATATATAACGATGAAGTAATATCAGAAGTGAAATCGTTTATAGTATCAATAACTGAGATGTTCAGTATTACAACAAGTGATGAGATTCAAGCATTTATTGATAACACACAGGAAGATATAACAAGTGATGAGTCGTCATCGAATAATATTTATGCTGATGACAATGTAGAAATAGAGATTAATAATATCCACTCTGTAAAAGGAGAGACTCATATTGCAACACTGTATATGGAAACATCGTACCATACAAAGTGTGAGAGTGAACGAATTCACGAACAGTTAAAAGGTATTGCATACTCGGGAGATAAAACTTATAATCAAGAAACATTAAAAATGGCATACGTTGCCATGAGTCGCCCTCGCTATATGTTATGTATGGCAATACATAGTAGCCATTTCAACTTTCGGTGTGCTGAATTAGAAAGTCGATGGGAAATAATAGAAATATAGTTTCATGTAGTCTTATATGGCATCCTTACAGTTAGACTCTGTATTGTAAACATAAAATATCAAATTAGGAAGGAGAAAGCCTTGGAAAATACAAACAGACTGTATACCTTTGTCATCGAAATAAAACGAATATAAACCAGTTTCGTGTAGGCTTACACGGTGGGTTTAGTGTTTTACTCCAAAATAGCTATTGATATACAGTCTGTTATCAGTAAAGATGAGAGACCTTTTGGGTCACCCTCTTCTCCTGAATATAATTCATGATTATAATAGGCAATGAAATATAGTTTATCAAAGCTAATACAGCAGTCATAAATACTCATATTTCAAGACTATCACTTATGATAATGAACAAAAGTAACAAATTAATTAGATATGAGTTGCGACAAGAACGACTAAAAAATGTTTAATAACGACAAGTAACCTACCTCTTTATCCTAATGATAATTAGCATGTTGGAGGTTCGTAGGGGCTGACCTTGTATCCGCCCTTATAATACTTTAGTATTATACAGATGGTATGGAGTGCCTAATATTGAGGTGTCATTTGTATAATATTACCATATTATAAGGGCAAACACAAGGTCGGCTCCTACGAACTATTATCACGTTATCTAACTGATTTATAAAGAGGTAACAAAGTTTTTCTCAATATCAATATTTAACCGCTTACCGTACTGTGCAGAGGATTCTAGTTATCAAACTCTACTAGTACGCCTTTATTATTGAATTTTAATTCTACTTTGTTATTAAGCTCAACTTCAACAAATTTCTTGTCCCTATCAATTTGTATTATAATGTTTGATGGGAAGTTTGCTTTAACATATTGACTTACGTAATCAGGTACGATGTCTTTAGGGACTTCTGTGTTGCCTTTACACTCAACATCTGTCCAATTGCCTTTATCGTCAAATTCTATCTTTATTCCACTTGTAAGAATAACCTTGTAATCCTTATCGAACAGGTCGCGCTCCTCTGTGGCAATGGCTACTTTGTCCGAAGAGTAATAAGTACTTATGAATGTTTGTGCATTCGCTGGAAGTTTACTTTGATCAATAACTCTTTCCTCTGCTGATAAACACGAAACGTTAAATAGTATAACTGCTAATGCAAATAATAATTTTCTCATGGCTATAATTTTTAATTGATTTATAATTGGTTTTAAGAATCGCTATAAACTAGGAACTTTTCAATAAGTAAGTTCAAACTTATTAGCTTTTCTATAATACAAAGATAGAACCCAAATCTGAAAAGAATCTGAAGTTTGCTCAGATTTGGGAAATTATTTAAAAATTTAGCGCTAAGTTTATTTAAAAGACACTTTTATTAAGGTAATTACTTAAACTTAATCTCAAATCTATGAAAGTTACTAACATAGCTATACCCTATTCTAAAGTCATATAGCTTGCATATTGACTGTACTATGGGTAAACCTAAACCAAAAGTACCAGACTTGGTATTTCCCTGATAGAACCTATTGAAAATCTTGCACTCGTCTAACGCTTCCGTTATACCACTATTCTCTACTGTAATGTAGTCTAATCCTAATACTACTCTTACCTCACCTCCATCTACATTATGAGAATATGCATTCTTAATTAAATTGGTAATCATAGTAGCAATTAACGTCCCATTAGCTGAGATACTACATGTACCCAACTCTTTAACTGATAGACTTATATTATGAACCTCATATATATCTTTAAGAAATTCAATATTACGATGCAATAAATCATTAACCACTACCTCTTCTTTCTCAAATCCTCCATTTTCTATTTTTGAAAGCATAAGTAATGACTTATTAAGCCTTGACATACGTGATAAAGTATCAAGACACACCCCCACATCTTCCATTTGTTGTTGTGTTAACTCACTTTCACAAAGCAACTCTAAACGACCTTGACATACGGCTATAGGTGTTTGTAATTCATGAGAAGCATTACCTAAAAATTCTTTCTGCTCCTTAAATGCTCGTCTTCCCCTATTTGCAAAAGCCTCTATTGCTATGTTTAACTCGTTAATCTCTTTTATGTTACTATTTTTAACTGTAAGAACCTCACAGGTCTCAATATTACTATTATGCAACCAAGCTAAGAATTTATGCAAAGGCCTTAATCCACCCTTTACAGCCACTACATTAATAACTAATACTGTCACTAATAATAATAGAAATAATACTACTAATGAGCGCCAAATAGCCTCTATTAGGTCATTATTATCTATTGTAGGTGTAATTACAGTAACTTCATAATAATTGTCGTCAGCATCGCGAAACACCTGCCTAAGAACTCTAGCAGGTTCGTTTTCTCTTTTGTACTTTATATATATCTCCTCATTTACAAAACCTCCACGTTGTTTGAAATACTCTAGACTGTCCCTTCTAACTGGTCTAAGGTAATAAGTGTTATTTGAACCGTTATCATTTACAGGCATGATTTCACCTGCTAAGAAATTCTGAATTATAGATGCAGAATAATCCTCTAAGACATCGTCTGTCTCGTCATGTATTTCATCTACTATTACATAATAAAAAAGCAAAGCCCACACTCCCAATACTATAGATATTGAAAGTGCCACACGCGACATTATATGATAAATAAATTTCATCTTAAATCAGTATTACTAGTTCATTTTAGAAGTTCCCTTTATAACCAAAACCATAGATGGATTTAATCTCTACAGAAGAGTTTGCAGATGCAAGTTTACGTCTTAAGTTCTTTATATGAGTGTATATAAAATCAAAATTATCAGCTTGGTCTATAAAGTCTCCCCAAACAGCTTCTGCAAGGCTTTCTTTTCTTATTATGTGACCTCTACGCATAGCAAAATGCAGAAGGATATCATATTCCTTACGGCTTAGTTCAAGTAATACTCCATCAACAGTAACCATAGCCTTATCGAGCGCTATAATAGTATTACCTAGAGTCATAAGATTTCCTCCACTATTAACTTTTCGACGAATTATACTATTAACACGTGCTGTAAGTTCTGAAAGATGGAAAGGCTTAGCAAGATAATCGTCAGCACCTAGATTCAACCCCTCAACCTTATCGTCTATTGAGTCTTTAGCAGATATAATTAACACTCCTCCCATTTTATTGCTAGCTTTCAACTCTCTTAATATATCGAGTCCACTTCCATCAGGTAGCATTATATCAAGTAAGATACAATCATACTCAAACACACCTATCTTGGAATGAGCTTCATTAAAAGAGTGTGCTAATTCTACTACATAACCTTCTTTCTTTAAGGTTCTCTCTATAGTTTCAGCAAGTTCTATTTCATCTTCAATTATTAATACTTTCATTTTAGGAAAATTTAGAAGTACATAAATCATGGTCTCATACCTACAATTTAAGGGCAGTTCGTAAAACGCATAGCTTTACAAACCACCCTTATTATTTATATAGAGGTAACTCTAATAATAAACTCCCTATAAGTATAGCGCTAGATCTTCAACAGAACAGTTCATAATATGAGCATAAGCACCCTTAGCTTTAGAGTAAGCCTCTTTAACATATACACCTGCCATTTGAGTATACTCGCTTGTACATGGGATATTTTCGTCAGATGCTTGGTTAACTAATAGGTAACTTAAAATAATGTGACCTGCCATTTCTACTAAACGACGAGCGTGGAAATCACCAAATTCAGAATTAGCCTCGCTACCCTCAGCAACGTAAGCTACAGCTTTCTCATAATCTTCACGAAGCTCTATAAGTTTGCTTTTTGCTACTGCTAACTCTGGAGAAACTTCACATGCTTCATACTCTTTGATTTTAGTAAGATAAACCCCTGTAGTAACAGATTTGATAGCTGCAACAACTTGTAATTGAGAAGTACCCTCATAAATATTAGTAATACGCGCATCACGTGCTAATCTTTCAACTGGGTAGTCTTTCATATAACCAGAACCACCATGTATTTGAATAGCATCGTAAGTAACTTGATTACAATACTCACTAGTGAATAGTTTTAATAGAGGTGTATATCCATCAGCTAGCTTAGTAAACTCTTTCATCTCTTTTCTTTCCTCAGGAGTAAGTTTTCTCTCTTTAGAAATGTGATAGTATGCTTTATATACGTCTATAAAACGAGCTGTCTCATATAACATAGCACGAGAAGCTAAAGTTTTAGCTTTCATCGTAGCAAGCATCTCTGAAACTGGTGCAAACTGTATGATAGGTTTACCAAATTGTTCACGTTCATTAGCATATTTAAGAGCCTCTTGGTAAGCAGCTTCACAAAGACCTGTACTTTGAGCACCAATACCTAAACGAGCAGAATTCATAAGTGCCATTACGTAACGTATAAGACCCATTTTTCTGTCACCTACAAGTTCAGCAGGTGCATTAGTAAATACTAACTCACAAGTCGGAGAACCTATAATACCCATTTTGTGCTCTATACGACGAACCTTAACAGCATAATGAGCTTTATCGTATACAAATAATGATAGACCACGAGCATCAGTAGTTCCTTCTTCACTACGCGCAAGAACTAAAGAGATATCACCGTCACCATTAGTAATAAAACGTTTAACACCATTTAAAAGCCATGTGCCTTTTTCTTCGTCATAGTGAGCTTTTAACATTACTGCCTGTAAGTCACTACCTGCATCGGGCTCTGTTAAGTCCATAGCACAAGTCTGACCTTCATATATTCTTGGAAGATATTTATCGTTGATTTCGTCAGAAGCAAATTCATGTAAAGTCTCAGCACAGTCTTGAAGACCCCAAATATTGCCAAAACCTGCATCTGCACGGCAAACAAGTTCACAAGACATGACGTAAGGTACGATAGGGAAGTTCAATCCTGCCCATTTACGAGGTAACGAGATACCATAAACCCCTGCTTTTGTTAAAGTCTCATGATTTTGTGCTGTACCAGAAGCATATACTACTCTACTATCTACAACACGTGGACCCTCTTGGTCTACACCCTCAGCATTTACTGCTATTACGTCTGCGCAAATTTCACCTATGATATCAAGAACCTTAAAGTAGCTATCTTGAGCATCTTCGTAATTTTTTGGAGCGTAATCATATTTTTCAAATTCTGTATATCCTCTCTCTTTCAACTCAACGATTTTTTTCATCATTGGGTGATTAAGATGATATTGCATATCTTTATTCTCTAAAAAGAAATTAGCCATAATTTATTAACTTTTAAGTACGTATAGTACTAATTTTAACTTTTACCAAAAGATTAAATCTTATGGTTATATATAATTAAATCGGAACAAAATAGATAAGAGACTATTCAGAACCAAATTCAAAACCAAATAGATTAAAGACTATTTTGAGTTTTCTTTGTAAAACTTAATCATCTTAGGGATAACAGTTGTTAAGTCACCTGTGATTACGTAATCTGCGATTTTATTAATAGGAGCCTCAGGGTCGGTGTTAATAGAAATTATCATTGCCGAAGAATCCATACCTGCTGTATGCTGAATTTGTCCAGAAATACCACAAGCTATATATAATTTAGGTCTTACTGTTACACCTGTTTGACCAATCTGACGGGCGTGCTCTGTGTATCCAGCATCTACTGCTGCACGTGAAGCACCTACTTCTCCACCTATAGCTTCAGCTAAAGAATGTAAAAGTTTAAAGTTCTCTTTTGAGCCAACTCCATAACCACCAGCTACAACTACAGGAGCGCCTTTAATATTGATTTTACGTTCTTCAATTTGACGAGAAATAATCTCTACAGCAAAATCAGTATCGTTAAGGTATTTCTTAAAGTCTAAAACTACAACTTCTGGTTGTTTAGGCTCAGTAAGCTCTTCTTTTTTCATAACGCCTTCACGTACTGTCGCCATTTGTGGACGGTGGTCAGGGTTAATGATAGTAGCGATGATATTACCACCAAAAGCAGGACGAATTTGGTAAAGTAAATCAGTGTATTCTTTATTATTCTTTCTATCAGAGTGTGCACCTATCTCTAATGAAGTACAGTCAGCTGTTAAACCACTATGTAAAGCAGAAGAAACACGAGGTGCAAGGTCACGACCAAGAGTAGAAGCCCCAAATAGAGCTATCTGAGGTTGATTTTCTTTAAACACTCCACATACTATAGAAGCATGAGGCAGAGTTCTGTAAGGCGCTAAACACTCACAATCAGCTACATGTACTACGTCAGCTCCATATTTTGCTAACTCAGTCTCTATGCCACTTAAATTATGACCTATAGCAAGAGCTTCAACCTTACAATTTAAAGTTTGAGATAAAGAATGAGCTTTTGTAAGTAACTCACACGAAACATCAGCTACTTTTCCGTTATCTATCTCACAATATACAAATATATTATTCATAAAAATTAACTATTAAAGCATACCATGCAAAAAGCACAGTTTAATTATTAAATATTAGGAACTTCTAACAATTAAATTTTAGAAGACTCCTATTAACCCTTAAGCAGGAATCTGTAGGTAGAAACCTAAAGACAATACTAACCTAGAGTGTGACTTGAGATTAATTCGCTCATTAAAGCAGATACATCTTCATCAGAAGCAGTTAGTTTTTTAGCTTCTTTTGTTTGGAAAACGATATTCTCGATTTTCTTAACCTTAGTAGGAGAACCTGTTAAACCTAGTTGTTCAGGATCAGCATCAACATCTGCTACTCCCCACTCCATTATGTTAAGGTATTCTCTTTCACTGAAAAGTTTAGAATAATCTGCATTTTCTATCTCTTGTCTTTCTGTAGGTGTTTTAGCGTGCTTGAATTTCATAACACGTTTAGCATTACGAGGACGGCTATCAGGTGCAGAAGCATTAACAGTTACAACCATAGGTAAAGTACAAACAACGTCTTCAACGCCATTTTCTAGTCTACGCTTGATGTAAATTTTGTTATCTTCAATTTTTTGAATTTCTTCGGCATAAGTAACCTGAGGCAAGTTTAACTTTTCAGCAACTTGAGGTCCTACTTGAGCTGTATCTCCGTCAATGGCTTGACGACCAGCAAAGATAATATCAGGGTTAATTTTCTTTATTGCACAAGAAAGAGCATAAGAAGTTGCAAGGGTATCTGAACCTGCAAACTTACGATCTGTAAGTAAAACGCCATCATCAGCACCTCTAAAAATTGACTCTCTAATAACATCCGCCGCACGTGTTGGCCCCATTGTTAAAATTGTTACTGTTGAACCTTCAACCATATCCTTAAGCGTTAACGCTAACTCAAGAGCATTAAGATCCTCAGGGTTATAGATTGCTGCTAAAGCAGCACGATTTACAGTTCCATCTTCTTTCATTGCATCTTTTCCTACATTCCTAGTGTCTGGCACTTGTTTGGCAAGAACAACAATCTTTAATGATTTATCCATAGATTTAATTTATAATTTATATGTATTATTTCATTACAATTACTCAGTTTAGAAAGCAAATGTATAAAAAAATATTAATACAAACAATATTTTTCATAAAAAATCTCACTTTTTATAAAATATTCATAAATATGATGAATATTAAAAAAAATAATGTATCTTTGGATGTTATTTATGAGAATAAGTTTAGTTTTTATCCTAAAATTCATTAGAAATAAAACGTAAAGTAGCAAATTATTAACAAATTAGAAGATAAAACACTAAGTAAAAAAGTTATTTTGGATACATATAAAACAATTATTAAAACTAGCGAAGGGCTATACAAGGAGAAAGGTAGCAAATTTATATCTTATGCTTACCACGTTGAATCAGTAGAGGAAGTCTCTGAAATTGTCGCACGGCTTAAAAAAGAATATTTTGATGCTAGACATCATTGTTTTGCTTGGAGAATGGGAGCTAAAGGTGAGAAAACACGTGCTGTAGATGATGGAGAACCTTCTTCAACAGCAGGTAAGCCCATCCTAGGACAAATGCTTTCTTTAGAGGTTACTGACATTCTAATAGTAGTAATTCGTTACTTTGGAGGTACCCTACTTGGCGCTTCGGGACTTATTCGTGCGTACAAAGAAGCCGCCTACGATGCTTTGATGAATGCTGAGATAGTTGAGAAATTTGTAGAAGTTACTTTTGACATCAAGTTTACGTATTTTGTAATGAACGATGTTATGAAAATACTTAAAGATATCAATCCTAACGTCTTAGATAAAGTCTTTGACATTGATTGCAGTATGAAATTGTCAATTAGACAATCTCTAGCTGACGGATTGCGTGAGAGACTTGAAAAAGTAGAAGGTATAGAATTGGAATATTTTTAATATGTATTTTGATTCATAACACATAATTTAGAACCACTTAAAGGTGCTTTAAGGCTCCTTAAAAAAGATAATTTTAAAATCGAAAATATTATGGGTAAAAGTTTAGTTTCAATAGGCGATTTTAATAAGGAAGAAATCCTTACTATTATGCGACTAGCAGAAGAGTTTGAGAATGATTGTAGTGACAGGATTTTACAAGGCAAAGTCATAGCTACCTTGTTCTTTGAACCATCTACACGTACACGACTAAGTTTTGAAACTGCCATAAACCGCTTAGGGGGACGCGTGATAGGTTTTTCTGAAGCCTCTAGTACTAGCGTAACTAAGGGCGAAACTCTACACGACACTATAAAAATGGTATCTGGATATGCCGATATGATAGTCATGCGCCACTTTGTAGAAGGTGCTGCGCGCTATGCTAGTGAAGTATCTCCTGTTCCTGTTATAAATGCTGGGGATGGTTCAAACCAACACCCTTCACAGACCTTGCTTGACCTTTATTCTATAAAGAAAACTCAGGGAACTTTGGATAATGTACATGTTATGATGGCTGGCGACCTTAAATACGGTAGAACAGTGCACTCTTTAATTCATGCTCTTTCTCACTTTAACGCACGCTTCACCTTTGTAGCACCTAAAGAGCTTTCTTTACCTGAGGAGTACAAGAATTTTATGAGAGAGAAAAACATAGAATTCACAGAAACTACAGAGTTCATGGAACATATCAACGATGCTGATATACTTTATATGACTCGTGTACAAAAAGAACGTTTTGTGGATCTTATGGAGTATGAAAGAGTAAAAAATGCCTATGTTCTTAAAAATCGTATGCTAAAAGATACTAAAGATAACCTTAGAGTACTACATCCACTTCCTCGTGTTAAGGAAATACGTACGGATGTTGACTCAAATCCTAAGGCATATTATTTTGAGCAAGCTCGCAATGGAGTATATGCTCGCATGGCTATTATCACTTATCTTTTAGGTATTAAAAAGTAGAAATTATGTGTAAAGTAATAAATAAAAAAGTGCTGGAAGTTAGAGCTATAGAAAATGGTACTGTAATAGATCATATCCCATCAGCTAACTTATATAAGGTTATACGTTTGCTTAACCTTGAAGGAGTAACAAACACTATCACCTTTGGAAACAACCTTGACAGTAAAACTATGGGTTCAAAGGCTATAATAAAAATTTCGGATATGGCTATTGACAAGGTGATGCTTAACTCACTAGCTCTTTTAGCACCTGAGGCATCTGTTAACTATATCAAAGATTACGAAGTTGAAGAAAAAGTGATGATACATCTTCCTGATACTATAATAGGGTCAGTGAAATGTGCTAATCCAATATGTGTTACTAATGTGGAGAAAGTAACTACTAAATTTGCTGTAACGTCGGCAAGTCCCCTAACACTGACTTGTCACTACTGTGAAAAAATCACTAAAGAAAATGAATTAGAGATACTTTTTTAAAAGAAAACTACAATAAAGAAAATTACCAAATTATAATAAAATTAAAATATATACAAACAATGTCGTTTAAAATTATTTCAGCTGAAGAAGCAGCATCGCACATCAACAATGGTGATAACCTAGGTCTAAGCGGTTTTACAGCAGCAGGTAGCCCTAAAGCAGTAACTGTAGCACTTGCAGAACGTGCTAAAGCAGAACACGAAAAAGGTAACCCTTTTAAAGTTAGCATATTCACTGGCGCATCAACAAATGCTTACACTGACGGAGCTCTTGCAGAGGCTAAAGCCATTGATTTTAGAGCACCTTATCAATCTACAACAGAATCTCGTAAGGGCATTAATGCTAATGAAATTAACTATGCAGATATGCACCTTTCAGGACTTGCTCAAGATTTAAGATACGGATTCTTAGGTAAAGTTAACACTGCAATCATAGAAGCTGTAGATATTACAGACGACGGAGAAATAACATTAACTACAGGTGTAGGTATTTCACCAACAGTTTGTCGTTTAGCAGACAAAATTATCATAGAACTTAACTCTTACAATCCTAAAGAATTAAAAGGTTTACATGACGTTTATGAGCCATGTGACGCTCCTTGCAGACGTGAAGTTCCTGTTTACACTCCTAGTGACAGAATAGGTGCTGAAACAATTAAAGTAGACCCTGCTAAAATCATAGGTATTGTAGAGACTTGTCTTCCTGACGGTGTTAAGGAGTTCTCTCCTGTTGACGAAACTACTCACAAAATTGGTGAAAATGTATCAAACTTCCTAGCTAAGGAAATGAGAGAAGGACGTATTCCTTCTAGTTTCTTACCTATACAGTCAGGTGTTGGTAACATAGCAAATGCAGTATTAGGTTGCTTAGGTGAAAATCCTGAGATTCCAGCATTTGAAATGTATACAGAAGTTATCCAAGACTCTGTTGTTGGCTTAATGAAAGAGGGGCTTTGTAAATTTGCGAGTGGCTGTTCTTTAACAGTAAGTGATAATGTTCTTAAAGATATATATAGCAATCTTGATTTCTTCAAAGGTAAGCTAATCTTAAGACCTAGTGAAATTTCTAACAACCCTGAGTTAGTGCGTAGATTATCTTTAATTACTATTAATACTGCCCTAGAAGCTGATATTTATGGTAACGTAAACTCTACTCACGTAGTTGGCACTAAAATGATGAACGGTATCGGTGGTTCTGGCGACTTTGCTCGTAATGCTTACCTATCTATCTTCACATGTCCTTCTATTGCTAAAGGTGGCAAAATCAGTGCTATAGTTCCTATGGTTTCTCACCTTGACCACTCTGAGCACTCAGTAAACATTATCATCACTGAACAAGGTGTTGCTGACTTACGTCGTAAATCACCTCGTCAACGCGCTGAGGAGATTATCGAAAATTGTGTTCACCCTATGTACAAACAAAAGTTAAGAGATTATCTTGCAACATGTGGTGTTTCTCACACAGCTCACAACCTTCGTAAAGCATTTGAATTCCACAATGCCTTCAACGAAACAGGCGATATGGCAAACGCTGAATTTTAGTCTATATTTATAAGATATTATACCAACAACCCACGCTAGATGTATTCTTAGCGTGGGTTGTTAGTATAAATTTCATTTAGTATTTTTGTTAAAAATTATTATGAAACAAACACCATTTCACATATACGCCAAAGCTAGGGAACTTTCAGGGTATATTTCGGAGGAAGGGAAACTTCTCCCTGTATTTGCTTCATCTAATATCAACATATATCCATATCAAATTGCAGCTGCTCTTTTTGCATTACGTTCTCCTTACCTCAAAGGATTAATATTGGCCGATGAAGGTTCGTTGGGTAAAACTTATGAGGCTCTTCTCGTCTCTGCTCAGAGATGGTATGAAGGTCGAGATAAGCAACTTGTCGTATTACCAACCAACCTAGTGCAACAGTGGGTAAAAAAGATTGAGGAGGGGTTTACCCTACCCTATATGGTTATTGACTCTGAGGAGAAACTACATAAATACTCAGACAACACTTTTGACCAAAGCGTAATTGTTATTACCACATACGATTTTGCAGTTGCTAAGGCGGAGCTAATCAAAAGCATCAAGTGGGACTTAGTAATCTTTGACGAGGCGAATATCTTTGCAAAGAGCTACACGGGTGATAATAAAACATCAATCATACTCAAGCAAGCAACTGAGGGTGCATTTCGAGTTCTGCTCACACCAACACCCATTACAATGAGCATAATGGATGTGTATGGACTGTTGTGGTTCATCGACGAGACGATACTTCCCGATGAAAAGGAGTTCTATAACCGCTATTTCCGTAAGCCCGAAAACTATCACGAGCTTACGAAATGGGTCTCTAATTACTGCTTCAGAACTTTAAAGAGTCAAGTTTCAGAATATGTAAACTTCTCATCACGTGTGCCATATACTATTAGTTACGACCTCTCAGAAGAGGAGCAGAGGCTATATTCGAAATTGAACAATTACCTCGATAGAGAGACAAAGTTAGCATATCCAAAGATGGAAAAGTATGACCTTACTTTGATGTATCATCACACGCTCTCATCATCGACTGAGGCTCTACGTCGCACGTTGGAGGGTGCAATAGGTCGCATACCAGATGGAGAGGAGCGGAATCTCCTTAGGGAGATAGTTGTTAATTGTTCGTTATTAGTTGTTAGTAATAAAATGCGTAAGCTATTGGTGGTACTGAGAGAAATCTTCAAGAAACTAAAAACAAACAACTACCAACTAAAAACTATAATCTTCACCGATAATAAGATAACGCAAAGTCGCTTACACAAGCTACTCACAGATAATGGCTATGGTACAATAACATACAGCGGAAACAATAGCCGAGACTACACGATAATGAATAAGTTTAGGTGTGATGACTCTGTGCAGATTCTTATCGCAACCGATGATGCCGCTAAGGGTATTGATATAGAGTTCTGCCCTGTGGTTGTCAATTACGACTTACTTTACAACGCTGTTGAGTTAGAGCAACGTATCACTCGTTGCCATCGTCAAGGTCAGAAGTCTGATACTCTAGTTGTGAGTCTACTCTGCAAAGATAACTTTGCAGATGTGCGCATTATGGAGCTTATCAATAAGCGCGTGTTACAGTTCGATGGTATCTTTGGATTATCAGATAATATCTTGGGAAATTTTAATGTCAATATCAATGATGTGTTGTCACAACTGCGCCCTGCAAAAGATATTGAAATGGAGTTTACCCGAAACCTAACTCAGCATAAAAGCGAAAATAAAGCATTGGTTGAGAATACCAAACAATCCATCTTTAGAACATTTACTTCTGAAGTGGCACACAAAGTAACCATCACTCCCAACTACATAGAAGATAAGGTTGGAACTATCAACGACTCTTTGTGGGATGTTGTTAGTTGGTATTTTGATAGCATTAACGGTTACACCATTGACTATAATGAGCGTACTATTACCGCACTCGATAGCGAACTACAAAACCTATTTTACTATTGGAATGGTAGTAGAAACAGACCTTATAAAAGCCTACACAAATATGGAATGTCGCCATCGTTCAAACCTTACACAGGTCGTATTACACTCACCAGTGTGTTGGGTCGCAATGTATTGAATGAAGTCACTTGTGCTGACGAGGGACAAATCACAGTAAATGCAGATATAGAGCCTTGTACCATCGGTTTGTATGGTGTCACAATCAAATCAAAAAGTAATTTAGAGGAGAAAACCTACTATACATATATAGGACTTACTCAATCAGGTAAAACGCTTAGTAATACTGATTGTAAAGTCATTATGAATTTACCAATCAAGGAGTTTGAAGAAAAATCAAAGAATGACAACCAACCAAACTATAATTCTCGTATCTTTGTAGGAGGTTACTCACGTCCAAACCCTCTAGATACTCTCATTGATAGGGAGAGTTACATTACTAAACAACTCACCGAAAGTGAGAGTGCAGCAGCTGAGGAGGTGAGTGTAATGAAGCGCAAGACCGCCATTGCAAAGAGTGCATTGGAGCGAGAGGCGGAGAGCCTAAAGGTTGAGATAAAACGAGCTGAGAAGG
>JAWXTP010000048.1:0-19501 GCA_044433415.1 Rikenellaceae bacterium | reverse complement strand
CCATCAGACTTCTTACGCCCAGGTATATATACAGATGCTTCAGGGTACTACACCGACACTGTAGGGTCAGCTGATTGGCAAGACATTATTTTCCAAAATAGTTATAAACAAGAATATAATATAACTATGTCAGGTGGTAGCGACAATGGTACTTACATGATTTCTGGTAACTATTTAACTCAAGACGGTATTATTAAGAATTCAGGATTTGATCGTTATACAATTCGTACAAATCTAACACGTAATATTAGAAGTTGGTTAAAAGTAGGTACTAATATTAGTTTTAGTAACTCTATAACAAATGTTGCTAAAACAACAACGTCAGCTGGTTCAGGAGTATTGCGTTCAGCATTGATATATCCAACTACTTATGATCCAACTGTTGAGAATACAAGTGTATCTGATGAGTTATCATGGTTGTCAGGTAATCCATACACATTTATAAATAACACAATAGATGATCTTGTGAGTGTAAATGTAAATACTTCATCATTTGCAGAGGTTAAAATTAATAAACAATTAAAATTTAGACAAAACTTAGGTATAAGTAATGCAACAAAGCAGCGTTTCACCTACTATGGTCATGACACTAAAGAAGGTATGACTGTTGACGGTTCAGCCACTCAGAGTGATAATTACCGCACAGCCTATGTTTATGAGTCGTTATTGACTTGGAATAAAACTTATAAAAGAAACAAGCATAGATTTAATGTAGTAGGTGGTTTTACAGCTGAGACTGCTACTTATGGAAGTAAGAGTATGAGTGCTACTAATTTTCCTACAGATATTACAGGTGCTTACGATATGGGAGCAGGACTTGTACAGAAAAAGTTAGTTAGTGCTTATGGTGCAAATTCTCTTATGTCTTTCCTTGCAAGAGCTAATTACACTTTATCAGATAAGTATATATTTACATCAACTTTTCGTAGAGATGGTTCTAGTAAATTTGTAGAGGATAATAAATTCGCTAATTTCTACTCAGGAGCTGTTGCTTGGAGATTAGGTGAAGAAAAATTTATTAAAGACTTAGATGTATTCTCAAATCTTAAACTTCGTGCTAGTTATGGTGAGACAGGTAACCAGGGTATCGCTAGTTATCAGACTTTCTCACAACTAGGTACATCAAACTACCCTTTTGGAGGTAGCTTATCTTCTGGTCTTGCAAATTCAGGAACTCTTTCAGATGGAGACTTACGTTGGGAGACAACGAAACAATATAATGCAGGTTTGGATATAGGTGTTATGTCAAACATATTAACAATGACAATAGATTACTATTATAAAGATACAAGAGATTTGCTTCAAACGGTTTTAATCCCTAGTAGTACAGGTTATAGCTCAATGTTGATAAATAGTGGTAATGTTTCTAATAGTGGTTTAGAGATTACAGCTTCATTAAATAATGTGTTTAGAGCTAGTGAGTGGCAATGGAACATATCAGGAAATATAGCCTTTAATAAAAATAGAATTTCAGGGTTAGAGCAAGATCAATTCTCAACAAGACTTTTCTATGGTGCGGATAATATATTTATTCAACGTAATGGAATGCCTATAGGTGCAATTTATGGATATGTAGAGGATGGTTTCTATGATAGTATCTCTGAGGTGAAGTCAGATCCTCAATATAGTAGCTACTCTGATTCAGATGCTTTAGCTATGGTTGGAGAAATCAAGTATTTAGATCTAGACAATAATGGATCTGTAACTACATCGGATATGACTATTATAGGAAACACTAACCCAGATTTTGTATATGGTATCTCATCTTCTTTAGCATGGAGAGCATTTTCATTAAGTCTTTTCTTCCAAGGTAGTCAGGGTAATGACATCTTTAATGCTAATCTGATGGATCAGGACATGGGTAAAACAAAGAATGTTAGTCAAAAGGCTTATGATGGACGATGGACAGTTGAGAATGCTGCTAATGCTACTTACCCAAAAGCAATTACTGAATCAACTCGTGATATGTTAATCTCAAATAGATTCGTGGAGGATGGCTCATATTTAAAACTTAAGAATGTTAATTTTGAGTATAAGTTTACTCCTAAAAAACAAACAGGTATTAAAGGTGGAGCTGTTTATCTAAGTGCTTCAAACTTATTTACTATAACTAATTATAGTGGTTATGATCCAGAGGTAAGTTCATTTGGTAGTGATGCATCACGCAAAGGTGTAGATTACTATGCTTATCCAAGTTGTAGAACTTACACACTAGGGGTGAAATTGAACTTTTAATATTATTAAAACAGAAATAAAATGATAACGAATACATTTAAAAATATATTTAGAGGCTTGATCATGCTAAGTGCTTTTACACTTGCTAGCTGTGGTGATTTTTTGACTGAAGAGCCTTATGATTTTATCACTAACGAAGATTTAGAGGATTCTCAAGAGTCAGTAAATTTTCTTGTTACGGGGGTTTATAGTAAGTGGTGTGACGATTTGTTTAGATATGATGCAATCCCTTCAGGTTTAGAAAAAGATGCAGATTATATATCTGGTGCATCATGGAGTTTTAGTGCGCTAGGTGCAGGAAACTTTCAGTCTTCATCTGAAATTACATCATTATGGACAAGTGGATATAACTTGATAGATAGATGTAATACAGCTCTTGAATTTATTGAGCCTATGGTTACTCCTACTGATGAAGCTAAGGCTAATGCAATAGGTGAAATATGTTTCCAAAAAGCATATATGTACTTTTTATTAACTCGTGCTTTTGGGGCGATTCCTTTACAGGATGTGTCTACTTACACTCTTAATAAAAATGGCGAGAAACTTTACAGTGGACGTAAACCTATCAAAGAGGTTTATGAAGAAATTATCCGTCTGCTTGAGATAGCCGAGGAAGGTCTTTATGCAATAAATGATGCTTCGTACAAAGTCGGTCACGTAGCAAGTGGCACAGCAGCAGGGATGCTTGCAAAGGTTTATGCTACTATGGCTTCTGGTGCAATCAATGACGGAAGTAAGGTAACCGTAAAATCTGGTGAAGCGTGTGACCCTTCAGATAAAACAAACTTATACACACCAACTCCATACTATCTTACTAAAAATCAAGTTGCAGGTTATGAAAGTTTTGATGTTGATGAGTGTTATAAAAAAGTTATAGAGTATTGCGAAGACCTAGAGGCAGGATTTTATGGTGATTATGCACTTCTAGATTTTGATGATATGTGGGTACATGATTCATTTAATAAAGTTTCTGGTGCAGAGTATATGTTTACTATCTATGCTGTTTCGGGTGACGAGCTATATGGAAATAAAATTTCTCGTACTTATTCTTATACTACTGATGAAACAGGTCAAGTGTTTAAAGGCTTATGGACAGGTTTACGTAACCACTGGTATATGTTATTTGAAGAAGAAGATAGACGTATTAATGATGGCGTGTTACACAGATGGGTAGCGTACGGTAAAACTTATGGAACATATTTCCCTAGAAGTACAGTATCTACTGTATATAGTAACAAAGTTTCACTAAAGGAATCTCCATATAATGATGGATTGTCATATTCACCAGCTTCAGGTAGTACTAACTTAGCTTTTACTACTAAGTATTTTAATGTGACAGACCGCACACTAGAGTATAGTGATGCTTATTATTCAATGTTGCGTTATGCTGATGTGTTATTGCTTTATGCAGAGGCTCTTAACGAAACAGGAACTGATTTAGCACTGTCAAAAGAGTTAGTGACAAGAGTAAGAGCTCGTTCATTGTCAACAGCTACAATAGATGATCCTGATCTAGCAACATTTGATAAATCAACTTTACGCAGTATCATTATCGAGGAGCGTGCTAAAGAACTTTCTTGTGAGTCTGATCGCCGTTGGGATTTAATTCGCTGGGGTATCTATGTAGATGCTATGAATGCAATAGGAGGAAGTGATGAAGGTGGTATTGTTAAGAGTCGTCAAGATAAACACCTACTATATCCTATACCTGTAGATGAAATCCTAGCAAATGAGTTTATTACTGAGAATAACCCAGGTTGGAATTAATACATTAAGTTATAATATTAATATAAAAGAATAAATAGAGTTAAACCCCTATTAAAGGATTACGGTTCTATTGAATTTTAAAAATAAAATTATGAAACTACATAAAATATTTAGCAGATTTTTGCCTATAGTTCTTTTATCGCTAACAATAAGCTCTTGTCAAGAGGATATTGTTAATATAGATGAGTTGCTAGAACAGAGTCAAACAAACAAAAAATCGGAAGATGACCCACAAATATTAGCAGTTTATGACTATACTACCTATATGGCTAGTGGCACGACTTCGACACCTTGTGATGAAGCAGAAATGGGTCAAAGATTGGTTATTAGTGGTGAAAACTTAGAAGGGGTTACGGCTCTTTCATTTTTAGGGCACGACATAGATAAAACTGATTATTATGCTCAGTGGGATATGATTATTATGAGTGTTCCTTATAAATTGCCAGAGAAGGATGCAGCAAATAATATAAGTTGTACAACAAAATTCGGAGTAGTAGAATATCCTATTGGGATTTCTATTCCAAATATTACAATTTCAGGTGTGACAAATGAATTCCAAATGCCAGGAACTCAGGTTGATATTAATGGGGCTTACTTATCTCTTTGTGAATTCGAAACTAACACTTCAAAGATTTATATTGAAAATACAGGTAGTGCTTATAAAACACAAGTAGAAATAGTTCAAGTTACTGATGAAGTTGTTACTGTTGTAATTCCTGATGATGCACCTGATAATTCTTATTTTACATTTGAAGTTGCTGGTGAGACTCTAGAACAAAAAATACACTACAGGCCAACAGATTTATTGTTAGTGCCTGATACAGATTCTGAAGCTATTGTTGCTGCAGGAGCTAATTATGGAACATTTATCAATGGAGAAATAGAGTCTGATATGGTTAATATATTTGGTGATGCAGCAAAATATTTCAGATTCAAAGGGTCAATACCTGCTGGTACAATGCTTTCTGTATTTTACGTTACAGATGCTTTTGAATTAGAAGAGGGAAAAGATGCTTCTGATTATGAGTTTGTTTATGAGATTAATACTAAAGCAGGTTGTGCTATACCTGTAGGAACTACATACAAACTAATGGTTAATAATGTAGGTATAAATATGTGGGGAGATTATTCTAAAGTTACGATAGATACTAACGGAGAATGGGTTACTCAACGTATTGATTACACAACTGTAAAAGCTAATCTGACAGCTGCTGGTGACTATCACAAATTTAATATTAAAGCTGTAGGGGCACTTTCAAATGCAGATCATACTTTTGCTAATTTCAGAATAGAACCAATAATTAAATAAGTAAAATGAATATGAAACTATCTTCAATATTGGTAGTTGCTGGTGCTGTTGCACCAGTAGCTGCAATGTCGGCTCCTAAGAAAGTAAATACGGAGCGTCCTAATATTATAATTATTCAAGCTGATGATATGGGTTATGACGATATGAGTTTGCGTGGTAACACTTGTGTTAATACTCCGCATCTTGATAAGATGGCTCAGTCGTCAGTAAGTTTTGAGAACTTCTATGTGCATTCAGTAAGTGCGCCAACTCGTGCTTCGCTTCTTACAGGTCGTCATTTTCTAAGAGTGGGGGTTTCGGGAGTGCATGCAGGATGTGATTTTGTAAACCTTGATGAGGTTATGATTTCAGAAGCATTCCAAGAGGCTGGTTACAAAACAGGTATGTGGGGTAAATGGCACTCAGGTAAAACTTCTGGATATTATCCATGGGATAGAGGTTTTGATGAAGCATATTTCGCTGAATTATATCGCCACAAAAATAATAAAGGTTTGCTTAATGGTGAGAAATATCCTTTAGAAGGATGGACTGACCCTAACCTAGCAGATATGGCTGTAGATTTTATTAAGGCCAATAAGAAAAATTCATTTTTTGCTTACCTTCCATTTTTAGCTCCTCATGGTACATGGGAAGCACCCGAAGATGCCATAAAAAGAAAAATGGCAGAGGGGCAAAGTCGTAGCTTAGCAACGCTAAATGCTATGATTGAGCAAGTAGACTCACAGGTTGGTAAAATATTTAGTGCAGTTGAAAAAGCAGGTATTCTTGATAATACTATTATAATTTTCCTTTCTGATAATGGTCCTATCAATGCAGGTAGTCCAAAATTGACTGATCAAGAATGGAAACTTCGTAATCCTTCGGAATACCGAGGCAATAAAGGTCAAAACTTTGAGAATGGTATCCATTCACCACTTTTTGTTTACTGGAAAGGTCACTATGAAGCAATGGTAAATCAATCGCTTGTAGCTGTATATGACCTTTTCCCAACATTATGTGATGTTGCAGGGGTTAAAATTCCTGAGCGTACAAAAAAATTGGATGGTGTAAGTTTCAAAGAAATTCTAGAAAATCCAACTAAATGTGAAACAGACCGTTCGTTGTATATTTCACAATGGGCTCCTTTCTTTAAATGGCATGATGCTTCTGGTGAGGCTCAATCGTGTGTGTTGTCTGATAAGAAACGTGCAGAAATTGACCCTACAATCCAAATGTTAGGTGTGCGTTCTGGTGATGATAAAATGTTATATAACATGTGGGGTGAAGACACGCTAGCATTATGGAACATTAAAAATGATTACAAAGAGACAACTAATCTTTACTCAAAAGGAACAGCGGCAGACCGTGAAAAAACAGTTAAGTATCGTAATGAGACAGTAGCGTGGTATCAAGATATTTTGGATAATGACAAATGTTATCAAACACCAACTTTCCAAATAGGTATAGACCAAACAGGTGTTACTCAGATTGTAGCTTACGGAGCCAATAATATTACTGGTGGCTTGCGTAATGAAAATCACATGTTAGCTAACTTTAATAAGGCTGGTGATGCAGCAGAATATAAGGTAAATGTTGCTAAGGCAGGTCCTTATGGCTTCGGAATACGAGCTAGAGGCGACTTTAAAGGTATTGCTAAATTTCAATTATATACTAACACAAATGATAATTGTGGCGAAATTGTAGTTAATGGAAAGAAAACAACTTGGTTAGGTGCAAAATTAACAGGCGATGTAACTATGGTAGGTATTAGACTTATAGAAAGTACTAGTGAGGTTTGTAATCTTGTAACTATCGATGTGTTAGATAAAAAAATGGGTAAATAAAACCAATTAATTGAAAATTAGATATATTAATCAAATTTTAAAATCAATGATACGAATATTTAGTATATGTAGTGCATTAATAATAGCCACACTAGGCTTGGTAAGCTGTGATAAAGAACCAGCTGAGTTAAACCATTATGTGACTGACACCTCTGGACCAACGCCTACGTTAGAGGGCTTTAATCAACTTACAGTGTTAGTGCCTGGTGCAGTAGCTGTTTCAGGTAGTAGTAGTTTTACTCATACGTGGGTAGCGGACGAAACATTCTCTGTTTATGAGTCTGACGGACAGTGGGTTGCGGATTTTAAGATTAATGATGCTTCGACCTCTGTTTCTGTCTTTACTGTTGTTGGTGACACTCGTTTAGATGATGATACAAAGTATGTTGCAGTATACCCATCTCGTGCAAGTGATCAAGAGACTTATGAAGATTATGTGACAGCTGTAAAAGCTAGTTCTTATGAACAAATACAAGTAGGTGACACTTTTGACCACCTAAAAGACGAAAATTATATGGAGATAGAATTTATGGGTGATAATCCTATCACATTTGAACATAAGAAAAATATCACTAAAATTAATTTCGAATTAGACGATACCACAACACCAGCTTTTGTAAAGCTAGAAGATGGAGATACACAAAGTTATATCCTTAACTTTGAGACTTCGAAAGCTACATTAACAAAAGTAGGTTATACGGCTTATATGATGATTAATCCAATAGCTACTACAGACCAAGAACGTACATTAACATTTTCTATTTGTGCATCAGATGGCACAGAGTTAATTGTTAAAGATATTAAAACTACTGTAGGTTTTAGTGAAGGTTCACTTTGTAGTGTGGATGTTACTAAGGGTACTGTTGAAGTTGGTATAGGTGATGGAGAAGGTGATACAGACACTGGTACAGGTAATAGTGGTGATAATGAAGATTTAACACTTGATGATGGCACTTGGTTATAGTTGTGCTATTATAAGTGAGATTATACATAGCTTTTAAAATAAGTTTAAAAATAATATTAAACCAAAACTAATTTAAATTATAAGATTATGAAAAAACTTCAATTTACAGCAGCAGTTTTCATGCTTGCATTAGCAAGTTGTTCAGAAAAAGAAGAAGTTAAATTACCATCTATTGAGAATGAGCCAATAGTGGTTCATGCAACATCAGAGGGTTCTTCAACACGTACAGCCTTAACTGGTGATGATTTTACTCAGGTAGTTTGGCAAACAGGTGATGCTATGAACTTCCATCCATGCTATTTGGAGAATGGTAAAATTACAAGTAAAGTTCCAGGTGATGCAACTTTACAACAAGGCACAAAATTAGTAACTACAGGTTCTGGTAGTAGTGCAGATTTTGTAACTGAAGATGGAAGTGAGGTTCCAACAACTACGACTATAGGTACAGAGACAGCAGACGCAAATACTTATTTAGCTATCACTCCTTACCTAGATAATGAAGGTACAGCAAGTTCTAAAATTAAGTTAGCAAATGTAGACAGCAGTACTAGAGGTACAATAAGTTTCACAATGCCTACTACTCAAATGTATGTTGAAAATTCGTATGACCCAGCAGTGGCATTTGCATTTGCAAAATCTACAGATGTTGGGAATATGAAATTCTCGAATCAGTTTGGTGTTCTTCGTCTAAATATTACAGGTACTACAGAACAAAAAGTCACTAGTATTAGCGTAACTTCTGTTTCTGCTTCAGGATATTTGTCAGGAACTGTTAATGCTTGTACAGTAGAAGAATATGAGGCTGGTAGCAAACTAGCAGTAAGTGGAACAAAGTCTCAGACAATCACTATGACTTGTGGTGAAGGTGTAGCTTTGTCATCTGAGCCTACAATGTTTAATATTGTACTAGTTCCGTTTACGGGTGTTACTGTAGATATAACATATAGTGATGGTACAGAAGAAACAGTACTGTCAAAAGTTACTAACTCTCCAATCGAAAGATCAGTCCTTACTAATATGCCAGTGATTGATTTAACACTAGAAGACCTAGGTGGTGGTACTGAGAGTGAGGGAAGTAATAGTACAGAAGATATGGAAGGTAGTGAAGGAACTTGGGAAGAATAATTTCTCTTAATGAATAAAATTATTTTTAATATGTCGACCATCGCACATAATTTCAGGTGTGACGGTCGACATATTTTTTATTGCAACGAAATTATCGTAATCACTTCATTTTATATTCGTTTCACTTAAAATGTTAATAAATGAAAAAGAATAACTATTTACAACTATCACATGCAAAGTTTATTTTTCCTTTAGCTACTATGTTCGCTATTGTTGCATGTGAGACAACAGAGCTACCTAGCATGCCAGACGATGTAGAGCCCGAAGCAGAGGACGAGCAACAAGATGAGCAATTGCCAAATCGACAACCTAATATAGTGTTGATGCTTGCCGATGATATGGGTTTTGATGATATGAGTTATCGTGGAAATACATCAGTTAGTACACCTAATCTTGATTCTTTAGCTCAGGTGTCTACACGTTTTGAGAATTTTTATGTTCATTCTGTGAGTGCGCCTACACGTGCTTCACTTTTAACAGGTAGACATTTCTTGAGATGTGGTATTTCTGGTATGCATGCAGGGCGTGATTATATGAACCTTGATGAGGTGACAGTTGCTGAGGCTCTTGGTGATGCAGGATATAAGACAGGTATGTGGGGAAAGTGGCATTCAGGTGAAAGCAATGGTTACTATCCTTGGCAGAGAGGCTTTGATGAGGCTTATATGGCATCACTATATCATCATGACTATAATAATGGGCTTTATAAAGGTGAATATGCTGGTGTGCAGTATAATGGTACAGAACTCTCTTTTGATAAGAGTGAAGGAGTGTGGACTGATGCAAAGATGGCTGATATGGCGATAGATTTTATGACTCGAAATAAGGAAGATAAGTTTTTTGCTTTTATTCCATTTCTTGCTCCGCATGAAAGTTGGGCTGCACCTGACCAATACATAGAACGGTATAGGAATATGGGACAGAGTGAGAATTTTGCTACCTTAAATGGTATGTTGTCTCACTTAGATTATCAGGTTGGACGGGTGCTTAAAGCTGTAGACTCATTAGGCTTATCTGAAAATACCATTGTTATATTTATGAGTGATAATGGACCAAACTATAATAAGTCACTGCTAAGCGAAAGTGAGTGGGCACAACGTAATCCTTCAGGATATAAGGGTAATAAATCAAGAAATACAGAAAATGGCATACATTCACCTTTATTTATTTACTGGAAAGGACAAACTATTGCAGTAGATAATAGATCTGTTTTAAGTGTGAGTGATATTTTTCCAACACTTTGTGATCTTGCAGGAGCTAGTATTCCTTTGTCATGTAAACCTCTTGATGGAAAAAGTTTTTCGGATGTGATTTCTGCACCTTCTATAAATGATAGGTCTAGAACTCTTTACATATCACATTGGGCACCTTTTAATGAAAGTGGAGATTGTTTAGATGAAGTGGCATTGACGGACGATATCATAAATAGTATAAACCCTGAGTTACAACATATAGGTATACGTCGTGGGTATGATAAGTTGCTGCTCAATGAATATAATGAAAGTGATATAGCCTTTTGGGATTTGTCTTCAGACTATGCTGAGCAAAATAATATTTATGAAAATGGTACTAGTACAGATAGGACTAAGGCTTTAGCTTATAAGTCAGAACTTATTTCATGGTATAGTGATATTCTTAGTGATGAAGGATCTTTTACTACTACTACATTTCAGGTGGGTGATTCTGATTATCAGTATTCAGTGGTTTCTTGTTATGCGCCTATTGATATTTCTGAAGGATTGACGAATGAATCGTTAAAACTTTCTGGGTTTGATACCTCAGGAGAGTATGCAACATATAGTGTTAATGTTTTACGAGATGGAAATTACGATTTGCGTATTTATTTTAATGGGGATAAGGCAATAGGTGATGAGGTGTTTACTGTTTCAACAAATTTAAATAACAATATCAATGAGGCTAGTTTCAATGTAGATAAGACAAGCTCAAAATGGTGTAAAATAGCACTTACAAGTGATGTTAAGACCATAACATTACAACTTAAGGAGTCTACAACCAATGAGTTTGCACTTAAATATATGAGGTTAGAGTATCTTGATGATTAGAGCGTGTTTTTGATTATAGGAAAGTATTTTGTTTTGTGGTTTATTAAATCGCCTGTGGTATAATTATTGAAAGAAACAGAGGACAATAAATTATTTTAACTTAATACTTTTTTTATGAATAGATTTTTTTTCTCTTTTATAGTGTTGTTTGCATTGGCATGTAATAGGGTAGAAACTATAGATACGTCAAGTGATTTGTCACCAGAATCACCCCTGGGTATTTTAATCTCAACAGACTCTTATACGAAAGGGGAAATAGTTGAGTATGTTAAAAATATGGGCTCTATTGGCGTATATTGTGCTTTTACAGGTGAGGATAATTTGTCAAGTACAACAGAGTTTTTGAAGATGAGCAATCGTCGTTTTAATGTTAGTAGTATAGGTGAATGCGAAATCGAAGGAGATGCCGAATATTGGGCTTATGGGTCGCCAGATGATAAGTATACATTTTATGCCTATTCTCCTCACAATAGAGATTATGATTTTATAGTGCCGAGTATAGTAAATGGAGAACTAGTTATAAATTATACTGTGCCCGATAGTTCCATATACCAGCTAGATTTAATGTTTGCAACACCTCATAAAAATATCGCTCCATATACTACAGGGAGTGTGCCATTAACATTTAGTCACATACTTTCGTGTGTTAGTTTTAAAGTGGTATCTTCAACGGATGATAAGATAGATAGTATTAAGGTGACGGGGGTAGCAAATAAAGGCACATTTATGTGGGGCGATGGATTGTCTACAGAGAGTTGGAATTTAGAAAAAGATGTTGATGAAAATTTTATTGTAGAGGTAGATGATTATACTGTTAGTGAAGGCGACACGATACAAGTTAATACAAATAGAGGTTATCTTATGATGATACCTCAGACTTTAACTAATGGAGCAGAGGTGACACTAATCTTGGAGACAGGAGATGAATATGTTCTTGATATACCTGCAGGAACAGTGTGGGAGCCAGGAGTTAAGTATAATTATGTTATTAGTTTGGATGATGATGGTGATTTTATATTTTATTCGTCGCAGATTTCTAATTGTTATATAGTAAATCCAACGGTAGGCGAAGAAACAATAGTACAGATACCTGTTCAGGATCGTATAAATGACTTTTGGATAAATTATTCAGGTTTAAGTAAGTATAGTAAAGGTAGAATTGCTTCTACAAATTCTGTTGATGATTTTACTGCTCAACTGGTGTGGGAAGATTTTGACTGTGATGTTGATATTGATTTTGAACTTGTGAGAGATGTTTCAGACAAGATGGCTGTAAGGTTTGTTTTGCCAGAAAATATGCAAGAGGGTAATTTAGTTTTTGCGGTAAAGGAGGATAATGTAAATATGTGGTCATGGCATATTTGGGTTACAGATTATGACCCTGATGCTATAGCTAAAGCACATTCAAAGAATATAAGGTATGGTATAGATACGGCGTATACTTTAGCAGGTTATGAAGGGGCTGTACATCGCTATAAAGATGGAGATGTTGTAGACTCTTGTGCTGTATGGAGCGGAATTTATAAAGAAAAATTTATCATGGATCGTAATATAGGTGAGAGGAATGGAACTACTGCAACTCATGGTGTAGGAGCTGTATATTATGAGTTTGGACGTAAAGATCCCTTCCCAGGTACTTGTGGACTATATTTTTCTGGGGCTACAGATCCAGGTACAAGGACATCATCAAATCAGAAATATTACAATTCTGTGGAATTTACGGTTGACTATTTTGTTTCATCAGCAAGTTCTGATAACTGGTGCGGCGAGTCTGAGGTAGCGCGTGATTCAATTTATATTTGGTATGATGGAGATATATCCAAGTATGGTTATTCGGTAGGGAAGTCTATTTTTGATCCTTCACCACTTGGATGGAGAATACCAGTAGGTGATACGTGGAATGGTTTTAATAAAAAAGAGTTAGGTAAAAAGGCTTATAATAAGGCTTTAGATACTTATAACTATAATAATTATGGTTATCGTAATCCTGATAACTATGGTAATGTTGCATACTCAGAAACATTAGGATGTGTGTGGAGTGCTAATCAGAAGGATACTTATAGGGGATTATGTTTTAATTATTCTGATGCTACAGAACACCCTCCAACACCTTTAATAGTAACGTATGGATTCCCTATACGTGCTATTCAGGAATAGTATGTAACTCTAAAAGTATAATGTAATTTTGCTAAGTAGTAAAGGAAAATTTTAATGTTTATTTTTGTCAAGATTCTCTAAAATTTCAAAGGGTGACCTAAAAGGCTAGAAACAAAACAATCAACCCCTGTTACATGACGTGTGACAAGGGTTGATTATTTGTTGTGGGTACTTATGGGTCACTCTCATTTTTTGTTACATTAGTTTTAAAATTAAATTTATCATTAGTGTTTTTGCGATCTACTTCTTCGTGTATGGCTTCGACAACGTCCCAGTGTTTTATAACTTCACCATCTCCGATACGAAAGAGTTCATAGAAGGCTGTGGGAATGCCACCATTTGCTCCCAAAAGCCCTTCGCTAACAACTAGTACGAAGTTGCCCTCGCACAGAACTTTGTGAATTTTATTAGCTTCTTTATCATTAGGTGCAATTACAGAAAGGATAATCCTAAAATAAGGATCTATGCCATTAGCCCAATCAAACATTGGTCTATACACATAAAAAACTCTTTATTGCCTAAAGTGTCTAATTCTAATAATGTAACCCTTTGATTAATTTCGTTTTGAACACTACCTTTTACTGCTGAATTCAGCCTGCAAATGCAACTGAATTCATAGTTATAATTTGTTTGTATTTTTCATTTGGTGTGGGATATCCGAGTCTTTTGTGAGGACGATTATTCAGTTTGTTTTCAATCCATTTAGTCTGTTTAACAGTTACTTCACTAAAGTCCGTTCCCTTAGAGATACATTTTCTATGGAACAATAGGTTCCTTTGTTTTTAGATCTTTAAGTTCAAACATTATCGGTACTCCAGTATAGTTTTGGTTAAGGTTAAAAGTATTAATTAATCTATAAAAACCATCTGCGCCCCAATAGCTATTGTTTACACTACTACCTTTTTCTATTACATTTACAGAAGAAGATATATTAATATAGTCTGAGATATACGCCGTATCGTTATTCAATATACCATTAACGAATATATCATATATTTGCTTTGGGTTGTCATTTGATTGTATTGACAGATACGCATAACGACCAAAAACGACAGAGCTGACATAGCATTTATCATTAACATTTTCTCCTATATCTTCATCTTCAAGATATGTATTAACGCTAAATTTTGAAGATAATATTTTTGCAATGAAGGTATATTTATAATCTTCGCTCTCTAATAGTCTGTATAAAGAAGTATCTCCAAGAAAATCTTTTGCTTTATCAATAGAAGAGAACATCGCATAAGCCAAATATTGCGATTTAAATGTTCCGCTATCGTTAAAAGTTTGCCATTCATTGGATAGCATAGCCTCTGAAATAGCGTTAGTAAAAGATAACATATTACTAGGGGTATTCAGATTAACAATATAAGGTACTGGGGTAAAATCAAAAATTAAAGAATATGGGTATATTTCAACGCCCATATCATTTAAATATCCTTTTTCTATATCAGACCTTTTCAATACTTGCATTGGACAGACGTGTGGTAGGTCGTCAATAACTATGAATGAAGATGAAAATTTATTAGGTGATACAATTCTTCCCTGTCAACTATATCCTCTATACTATCTTTATTCACAATATCATCATCACTACACCCTAAAAACATGCTTAAAAGCCATATAAATAAATAATATCTCTTCATGTCTAACTATATATTAATACCCCACAAAAATAATAAAAAAACATTGTGCCACCAAACTAATTTTCTGCATCTATCTATCTATCTATCTATCTATCTATCTATCTATCTATCTATTAAGCAGGATGTTAGGCGAAAGTGTTTTTTTTGTATAATTTTTATTTTTAGAATTATTTTAAGTTAATTACTGGTATTTTAATCCTATATTAAAGTTATTCTCTATTCTTAGCATATGCAAGCAAATAGCAACATTATTCGTCGTATTTTTGCGGTGATTAAACATTTTAAAGGGTTTATAATATGCGATTACTTGCAGGTTGTCAGGAGTGTTTTTGATAGAGAAAAATATCTTTGCGGTGAAAAAGATAGATATTCATCGCATAAATAAGGAGAATAATTCGTATATTTGCAGTATAAATAATGTGATTATGGCAAAATACATATATGAATATAGTTCGTGGCCCTCATTTTCGTGGGATGAGAGCCTAGTGAGTCCTTTGTTGTCAGAGGTTAGATTTTTGCAGGGGCAAGTATTAGGGAAAATACAGACCCTTGGCTTTTCAGTTCAAGAACAGACTGCACTGAATACTATAACTGATGATGTTATTAAGTCTTCGGAGATAGAGGGCGAGAAGTTAAATTATGACCAAGTACGTTCTTTTGTTGCACGTAGACTGGGTATAGAGACAGCTGGTTTAGTTGAGTCTGATAGGTATGTGGAGGGTGTTGTTGAGATGATGCTCGATGCAACACAAAACTATAAATCTCCACTTGACAATGAGAGGTTATTTGGTTGGCATAATGCGCTATTTCCTACTGGTAGAAGCGGTCTTTATAAGATAGAGGTTGCTCAGTATCGTACGGGTGAAATGCAAGTTGTTACTGGTGCAATGGGAAAAGAGGTTGTTCATTCTCAAGCTCCATCTCCAGAAGTTGTACCGTCAGAGATGCAGCAATTCTTAGAGTGGCTAAACAGTAACGAAACAGTTGATAAGGTTCTTAAATCTGCAATAGCGCACTTTTGGTTCATCGTGATACACCCATTTGATGATGGTAATGGGCGTATAGCAAGGGCAATATCTGACCTGCTTTTAACACGTTCAGATGATAGTCCACTGCGTTTCTATTCTCTTTCAGCTCAGATATTACATCAAAAGAAGGAGTATTATGCAGTGCTTCAAAAGGTGCAGTATAGTGATTCAGATATTACACCTTGGCTTGTGTGGTATTTGGAGTGTTTCAAAAGGGCTCTAATGACTACTGAAACTCTATTAAAGAAAGTCATCTCAAAAGCTGAGTTTTGGGAGTGTCACAAAGATCTTACATTTAACCACCGCCAACAACAGATGTTGAATCTACTAATGGGTGATTTTGTGGGAGTTTTAAATACCTCAAAATGGGCGAAGATAACAAAATGCTCAAAAGACACCGCCCTGCGAGATATACAAGATCTAATCTCAAAAGGAATCCTAAGCAAGGATAGCAAAGGTGGTCGTAGTGTTAATTATGAATTGAAGTAAATATGAAAATGAAAACAGATTTTAAAATATTCTATTCTTGGCAGAGCGATGTTGGTAAGCATGCAAATAGAACATATATAGCACAAAAAATTGAAGAGGCTATTTCTAAGATAACTACAAAGAATGAATTTATTAAAATATCATTTGATGAGAGTACTCGTGGAGATTCTAGTTCACCTGACATTAAAGATACTATAATTAGGAAGATAACAAACTGTGATATATTTATTTGTGATGTGACTCCAATTATAATATTTGAAGAAAGAAAAGCTATTCCCAACCCAAATGTGATGTTCGAATTAGGGTATGCAGTTTCATCTTTAGGATGGGATAGAATAATATTGGTCTGGAATGATTGTTATGGAGATAGTAAGTTAGTTCCATTTGATATTTATTCTCATAGGCGGACTCATTATGATAAAGATAGTGAGAAAAATAAAACTACAAAATCATTAGATTTAGAATTGCCATTAAATACAATAATCACGAAGTTTGACAGTATTATATCTAAGGGCATCCCTCAACAAGAATTAAAATTCGATGTTGAAGTTTATCGAAAATTAGATAATATATTTTCACATGATGAATTATTTGAAAGTATAACACACTTTAGGGATACTGCTAATTACACAGAATACGCATGCAAGAAGTGGAGCGATTTAGAGCATTATTATAAGAATCCTAGCAATAAGTTTCTTGATCAAAACTTGGATTTGCTATATTGTAATTTTATAGGTAATTTACAAAAAGTATGGAGTGCTGCAATTAGTTATACTGTTGATATAAAGCATTGTTGGATCTGTCCAGAACCAGATGCAACAGATGAAGAAAAAGAGAATGCGCAAAGAAGTAATCAATATAAACTGAAGGAGTTTTATGCGATTTATTCTGATCATATTAGAGCATACAAAGAGCAAGAAAAAGCAATTAACTCTATCATGCAAGCATGTAATAATGCAGAGAAAAGCTACTCTACATATAAAACAGAAATTCGCTCTAAACTTTTCATGTAGTATTTAGTTAAAGTTTTGCCACCCCCTCATACTCTGGCTCATTGTGGTCAGGATGTGAGGAGGTGTTGTTTCCGCTCTCTTGTTCTGAGTGATTGGTGAATGGAGGAACTACAATATATCTCTCTATCCAGTTGCGATACCTGAAAGCAGATGACTCTCTAAACTACACCTCATAATCTACCCAATAGGCTTGGATCATGTTGGTAGTGGTTGGCATATCGAAGTAAGTTAGGTTGCATCGTTCATTCAAGGCTGGTTCGTGGTACTTAGCATCTTGGATTGCTATGTTTACTCTTTGGAATACCTTGAAAGGTAGCCACTCTTTCTCCTCGTCACTATTGATGAGAGTATTTAGAATTCACTAATAAAAAATATAAAATGCGGTATGAAACGTAACTATAACGGGTATTAAATAACACATGTAAATAACTTTTGAGTCATCTTTATTAATCATTTTTAGTAAATGTAATTGTGTTGTTATAAGTAAGTTACTTGTCAATATGTGTACTTCTCATGCTGTGATTCCCAATTGGTTATAGAGACTAGACAAGAAGTTGTGAAAAGGGAAAAATACTTTCTCAATACCTAAATTATCATCATGTTAGTAAGGGGAAATTTTCTATTCTCATAACAATGCATAACAAACCGCATAAAGTGACCATTTTTCTTCAATTTTACGATAAATTACGTCCATTTTTCCCGTTTACAACAAGTTGCGAACGCTTATTTATAGCACATACTACGTCTAATGGCAAAGCGTAAGATGAAGTGTTGATACTCAAATTTGCTCTGTTATCAGAGATACTAGGCATGCATAGTTCATTCAGACGAAAAAATATTCTCAAAGTAGGTTCTAACTACAGAAAATTTTATTAAATTTGCATATAACGCTAATTAAAAATAGGAGTATATGCCTACTATAAATAGAATAAAAGAGGTTTTAGCAGAGGAAGGAAGAACCTGTAAATGGCTTGCTGCGAAGCTAGAAAAAGATCCGACGACAGTATCTTGTTGGTGTAATAACCACATATAGCCATCATTGGAAACGTTTGATAAGATAGCGTAACTTCTTGATATAAATAGGCAAGAATTGTTAATTAAAAGCAAGTAGAGCTACAAAGAGCCAAATGCGAGTATGTAAGATAGCTTTAAAAAGTTAGCCCTTTGTTAGTGATTGGCTTTGTGAGGATGATGTAATGTTGCAGTTAGAGGAGGGATCTGGATGCTGTATATGAAAACTTTGTGCGCCAGGTAGCAGAGGCAAAGCTACAAGAGAGTAAATCAGAGAGCATTGTCGAAAATATTGCCGAGCAACAATGCAAGGCAAAGATAGAGCGACAGATCGCCTAACTTCAAGCGAATAAACGCAAGGAGAAACAGTTTAATAAGCAGATAGTAGTACCAGCTGAGATTAAGAAACTTAAAGAGTAATTATAATATGGATAAGAAACTTAGGTGGGCTTTTAACATTAGCCTTTTAAGCCTGTTTGGATTATTGATATGTATTGGCATCATAATATTCCAAAATAGCAAAATTGGTGTTGTAACAATAGATACATATATAGGAGTCGTTGCGACTTTGATCGGGATATGTGCTACTATAATGGTAGGTTTTCAAATTATTAATTTTATGGAATTGAAAATATTCGTAATCAGATCAAGGAAATTGATGGAGTAAAAGATTCAATTACTGAAAAAGAGAAAGAAATAAAATGGATGTATGGTGAATTTGGAAATATTTATATTTCTTTGTTGTTTAACAATGCTGAATTCAACCTGCAAATGCAACTGAATTGAGGTCAAGGAACTATAAGGACATAAAAAAAGGCGAAACAAATCGGAGCCAAGCTCAAATTTATTCCGCCTAAGCGATAAAAATTTC
>JAWXTP010000047.1:0-19719 GCA_044433415.1 Rikenellaceae bacterium | reverse complement strand
AAAAGATGAGGTTTTAAAATTTGAAAGCGTTAAAGCATAGCTGTTAGAGATTCCCTAGACCATTCTTGGAAAAAACGGACAATCGTGGACGTTATTTACCGCTCATGGTAACAAACCTGGTTTTTGGGTAAAGGCGACAAGCGACTAAATACGACAAGCGACTGGATATTTTAGGCGACAAGCGACTGAATATCGTTGGGTTTTAATTATGAATTAAGAATTATGAATTTTATTAAAAGTATATACAAAAACAAGTGGGTAAGATTCTCAGTTGTTGCAGTGATTTATACACTGTGGTTTGTGGTATGGTCACAGATTTGGTGGAGTATTATAGGACTGGTAGTGATTTATGATTACTATATCTCTCAATTCTATAAAAAGCTATATTGGAACAAACATCTTGACTTAAAAGCTCAATATCGCTTATATAAGGAAGTGATGGGTTGGGTGGAGTCTATTATTTTTGCTGTCATAGTGGCTTCACTATTAAGGATGTATTTCGTAGAGATGTATGTTATCCCTAGCTCTTCAATGGAGAAAACTATGCTTATTGGAGACTACTTAGGTGTTAATAAGTCATACTATGGAACAAAAATGCCTAATACACCCCTTTCGTTTCCATTAGTGCATAATGTAAACCCTCTAAACCCTACCCAAAAGTCTTATCTAGATTGGATAAAACTTCCTTACAGACGTTTAGTAGGTTTTGGTAAAGTCAAAAACTATGACGTTTTCGTATTTAACTACCCAGAAGGTGACACAGTAGCAGTAATAGCTCCTCAGCAAAACTACTATCAGCTTGTGCGCTACTATGGACGTGAAGCCATACATAAACAATCAGATATCATGGTACACCCTGTAGATAAGCGTGACAACTACATAAAACGTGCTGTGGGTACTCCTGGAGATGTACTAGAAGTTAAAGGTGGTGTTGTATATGTTAACTCAGAAGTAGAACCTGACAGAAATACTCGTCAATATTCTTATAGTATAACAACTACAGGGGCTGGACTTTCACGTAAAGCACTATCAGAATTCGACGTTACACCTGAGGATATGCAGTATAGTTCTGACGGTAAAACAATAAACACCTTCCTTTCTGATGAAAACGCTGAGAAGATAAAAGGTGCTACAGGAGTAGAATCTGTAGAAAGAATATATTACACAACTCCAGAAGTTGATGTATTCCCTCACGACACCATAAATTATAAATGGAGCGTTGATGACTTTGGACCTCTAACCATTCCTAAAAAGGGTGAGACTGTAAGCCTTGATACTATTACTCTACCTCTCTATAAACGTATTATTGACACTTATGAGGAGAATACTTTAGAGGTTAAAGATGAAGGTATATATATCAATGGTGAGAAAACTAATGAGTACACCTTTAAGATGGATTACTACTTTGCTATGGGTGATAACAGACACAACTCTCTAGACTCTCGTTTCTGGGGTTTTGTCCCTGAAGATCACGTAGTAGGTAAGGCCTCATTTGTCTGGATGTCCCTAGATCCAAATTCTTCTTTCCCAAAGAATATTCGCTGGGATAGAATATTCACATCTATTAAGTAGGGTAAAATAATTATTGATCTATCTTTGTGACCTTTCTTGGAAAAAGTGTTCAATTGTGGACGTTAAATATTTAACTCCCATGCAGCATCGAGTTGCATGGGAGTTTTTTTACTTTATGCAAAAAAGAGAGCAACCTTTTGGGTCACTCTCTTAATTGAGATTGTGTATTTCTATTGAGGTTTTTTAGTCAAACTCCTTAGAAATATGTGTTGTTATTCATCTGTGCTATCAAATGTACCAGTTTCAGTTTGAGTGTCATATTCGCCAAGAACTATATCGTCGTCTACATCAACCCAGTCATCAACTGTTGTTGTATATGTGATTGTACGAAGTGTGTAAGTTTCTGTATCAGGAATAGTACCTGGTTCTGGAATTGTTTGTGTGTGACCTTCTTCAACAACATAACCACCACCAAAGTTTAGGCAATATGTGATTTTGTAACCTGCTAACCATTCGTCAGCATTATCTGCAGTGTTGTCAGTATTAGCTTCAGAATACTTAATGTCTTTAGTTTCAAAAGGTATAAAGATATATCCATCGTGAATTTTAGCATTTGGATCTTCAATACCTGCATGGTAAATTTCACAGTCAATAGCAAGGTAAGAAAGAGTACGGTCTGAGCTAGTCATAGATGGATTAGCGTAAATTTCGCCATCTCCTAATACACCATCAGGGTAATTTGTACTATACGAGCCAATATAGTTAAGTGTTACAGATGTACTAGGTACCCAGGCAGTTAATTTTTGAGGCATTAACATTAGAACATTACCTTTAGCTGTTAATGCAGTTGCATTTGTGCCACTATTAATTTTAATAGAATTATAGTCGCCTGTATTAGTTGGTGATTGATCTGAGAAATTATATAACCTAGCTGCATAATTACTCATAGCAGAAAATCCACCTCCCCCTGCAGTTAGACCATTAGTTATACCAGTGCCGTCTGTAGTAGTGCCGTCTTCTAATGTCCAAGTGCCTTTGTAATTAGCTTCCCAAGTACCGAAGTTTTCAGCATTAACTAGATCATCATCACCAATAGTGTCGTTCTCAGCATCAGCATCATCATCATCAGTAACTTGTGTAGCAGTAAATGTACCACTATTATAAACATTACAAATAGTTATACTCTTAACATATACGTCAATATCATCATCTTTAGTCGCTGTAAATGCAATTTGTGTTAACGCATGTTTGAAGTGTAAATTTACATCAGCTTCTTGATTAGTATCACCAACTCCTGTAGTTACATAACTATAATCCGAGATGCCAGTTATAGTAGAACTGTCGTATTTATATTTGTCAGATGGAGCCATGTAAGGTACTGTAGTCATAGCATACATAAGGTCTACTTGTGAATTAATTGCATCCGAAACAGTGTATGGGAATGAGTAACTGTAACTATTTGTGTATTTTGTAGTTGTTGAGTCTTTTGCGCCTGATATAGCACTAATACTACCATCTGATGGATAGTAGTATTTTGGTGTCCATGTATAATCACTTCCTTCACTGTGAGTTACAGTAAACTCGTAGCTACTAGAAGAAATATTAGCAGATGCTGGTGAGTAGGCAGCGAAATGCATAAGTTTACTATAGTTTGGCCAATACATATCGTTAGTGTTAACCCAACTATTATTTTTGTATGTTACATTACTAAAATTAAAGTAATTAACAGAAGTAGTTGTTGTTGCTGTAGCTGCGTAGCCATAGATTGAATTAGCTTGATTGCCATTTGATGCTGTATTGTAAAAAACGTAATCGTAAAACGAAACATCACTAACGTTTGCTATAACATCAAACGATCCATGAGTTGTTTGGAAATCACTATTAGTATTCACAGCAGTACCTTTAGTAGTAGCAGCTGAAGAGGCATAAGTCGAGAATGTAATAGGCGTTTCGGTACTACTAGCATTCACGATAGTTTCGTCGAGCTCACTGAATTTGTTACAGCTCGCAAGTGCTGCAAAAGCGATTGCAGTCACGAAGAATAGTTTTCTTTTCATAATTTAGGTTTTTAAAAGTGAATTAATTTATTATAGTTTGTTTATTAGAATTCAGTAAAATAAGAGTATAAGTCTTGAGAGTTTCAATTTTAATAATCGAAACGTCATTTTCTACAGAACACTAATATTGTTTTTTAGCTATATTTTCAGCGGTGTAGGGCAGAGGGTTAAGTTTCTGCTAGAAAATAAGTTACAAAGGTAACGGAATTACCACATCCACCCAAGTATCTATCGAAGGCTGAAACACCTCATCATCAGCAGTCCCTTCATCATCGTCAGTATCATAATCTTCATCATAGTAAGGCTCATAATTGTTAAGGTCGTCTTCTATGATAATAGTATACTTCTTGCGAAGGACAATATCATCAATATCTAGAGACTCAGTAACCTCTGCAAAGATGTGATATACCATCCCACTACCCATGTTAAATAGCAACTCAATAAAGACATCGTGGAAATCATCATCTACAGTGTGCATATTGTCAAGGTTATCTAATAATCCATCATCGTCTAGGTCGCCATCTTCACCATCATCGGGTGAGTCAAAAGGGAGACCGAAAGTACGAAAATCTAGGTATATATTATCATCCTCATAAGTATATTCACTATCAGTTCTTGTAATAGCCATCTTTGTTACAGCATCTTCTGTTGAAGAAGTTGCTGAGAACATTGCCATATCTACGTAGAACTCCTCTATTACTCTATCCTCTGATGTGCACTCATAGCCAAAATAATAACCTCGGGACATCCCATGCACTAGGGCTATAGGAACATCTACTGCATTATGAGCATTCTCTATATGAGCCTGCACCTCAGCAAGGTGAACAATGTATTTAGGTGTTATATCAACCTCTATAACCTCAGTAGAAGTATAGTCCGAAAGATTAGGCTTGTCATAATGGTAGTTGCAAACATTACCAGTAACTTCAATATTACGTACTGTTGCAGAAACTATATCTTCGGGCTCTAAAGCTACAAATTCATCTGTGTCTGGCTCATAGTAGGGGTGGTCCCACTCAAGACTACGAACCATGAAGGTAGACAGTTTGTCAGTATTTATAAACTCTACATTCGAAAACTCCGAACGACTATCATTATGAACAACTACTGTATAGGTGTCAGCAGGAAGTGTCGTTGTTACTACTTCCGTATTACTACTTAGTATAGAGTTGCCATATCTATTACCGTTGCTTCCATAAATATATACAGTAACACCGTTAGGTGAAAATTGTGATACACTCCAATCTATGTTAAACCTTACTACAACCTGATCTGAGGTTGCGTAATGAAGGTGATCGCGCCTGCACCCCACAAAACTGAGGACTGCAAGCATTAAAATCAATATCTTGCTCATTTAACACCTCCTCTTCCTTTAATTTTATACCTTATAAGGTATACGAGAGTTATTGCTAAACGTGTAGGTAGGGGAGCCATTAAAGTTTCCTCACTCCACGGGTAATTGTGTACCTTTATGTCACCATATTCTTCTGTGTCAGATACAGGGTAGTAATTACGATAGTGAGTACTTACATAACCTAGGCCTGCTGTGTACTCTAATAACCAATGCTTACCCTTGCCTAACTTGTGAGCAAAACTTAAAGTAACACCATAGTCAGTGTATTCACCCTGTACTCCACGTGTTGAAAATGGCTGTATATCATAACGCCCTGAACCTGCATAAGCACTTACGCTCCAACCTGTAAGGTCGTTGTATGAGTCTCTTTTGCTTATCCAATATCGAATATCAAAATATAATGATTGTATCTGTAACGTAAGATTTCTATCCCAGTCTTTCCACCATGGCTGAATATACTCCGCTGATATAGACCAATGAGGTGCTAGAGGAAACTCTATACCTATGTTTAACATGGAAAATATATCTAGGCCTAGGTTGGTTCTTATTGAAAATAAACGCTCACTTTGGTTAGTTAGTGGAGCAGTTGTAGTAGGACGTGGATATGATGGTTGTGTGTATAAAGGTTTTAGTTGTGTTAATGGTCTTTCTAATGTATAATTTGGAACTTGCTCGTCTATCTCAAAAAGGTTAAGTCTTATAGGTACAAAAAGCATGCTCACAGAACCGCGGCTAGATGGAAGAATGTTCGTGTGTATGTATTTCCAAGGGACACCTTCATATAAAGTTTTAAGCATTTGTTCCTTAGTGTCGGGATGTTTATCTTCCAAGTCGATAATCTCTAAAACATCTTTTCTATTGGGAACGTTCCCATCTAGGGTTACGGCTTTACGTAGGTGAGTCCAGTTTTCAGGTACATAGTTGAAACTCCATAGCTCTTTTGATATAAAGTCATACCTTTTCAAGAATGTAGCCCTTATGGTGTTCATACGTCTAAGGGAAAGAGCCGTATTGTAAGGTACGGAACCCTCGATAGACGATGAGGTCATTACGTTGATCGTTTTAGTAAGTTTAATGATGGCAGTATCCCTCATTATTGAGTCTAACATAAGGAAAACTTCTCTATTTCCCATGTATGAAGTATCAATAAGGTGATCGTCATACCTGTTAAAAATATTTATGTCGATTTTGTGAGAATTATTCCTATTATTGATGATATTGTTGTTGCTGTTTTGGGCATTTACGACAAGACAAAATCCGCTACACCAGATGAAAAATAACCATTTGGTGATTTGTACACGGTATTTGTCTCTCTCTCTCTCATATCTTTAAGTTTCGTTTGTTTAAGTGTTTCGCTATAACAAATGTAAAATAAAATAATGTAAAAACAAATAAAATAAATCGTTTTTTTTTTTTTATACTTTTGGGTATAAGAAAGTTGCATAAAGTATAATTATGAAAGTAAAGAGGGATTTTAGTATTTGTTAATTAAAATTAATAAATCTAGGGGTGGTATTTTTTGTTGTTTGGGGTATTTATTTATAAAAAAAAGTAGGTACTACTGGTTTAGAGAGGGGGTGGTAATGATTAATTACGACAAGCGACTAAAGATTTTGAGAAAATTCTGAGAAAATTTTTACTATAATTATTCAGTCGCTTGTCGCGACCCTGTTTGACTCAGCTCGACCCAGGCAACAATTTTCAAAAAAAATCTCCATGCAGCTCGATGCTGCATAGAGATTAAAAATTTAGCGTCCACGACTGTCCGCTTTTTCCAAGAATGGTTCATATTTACGGCGTTTTTTGAAATTTCAAGCGGAGCAGCCTCGACGGCTGTGAGCATTGGAATTTTAAAAAAGGTCGCAAAGATGAGCCGTTATTGGGAAAAGCCTTCACTAAGTTACCGAAACTACAAAGCCAGTTTCTTACAAAGCCAGTTTCTTAAAGAGTTGTTTCATATTTACTTCTGCCTCTATCAGCGCAGGTAGGTCTGCTATAGCCACGCGTTTTTGTTCCATAGTATCGCGGTAACGAACAGTAACACATTTATCTTCTATAGAATCGTGGTCTACAGTAACACAAAGAGGAGTACCAATAGCATCTTGACGACGGTAACGTTTACCTATACTGTCTTTTTCGTCATACTGACAAACATAGTCAAACTTAAGTTCATCAATAATCTCTTTAGCAAGTTCTGGAAGACCATTTTTCTTGATAAGAGGAAGTACAGCTACTTTCACAGGAGCAAGAGGAGCTGGGAACTTAAGAACAATACGTTCGTCATTGTTGCCACCTTCTTTTTCTACTACCTCTTCTTTATAAGAAGCGCTAAGTATTTGAAGTACCATACGGTCAACACCTATAGATGTTTCTACTACGTAAGGAACATAGTTTTCTTTAGTTTCTGGGTCAAAGTATTGAATTTTCTTACCTGAGAATTTTTGGTGACTGCCAAGGTCGAAGTCTGTACGAGAGTGTATACCTTCTACCTCTTTAAATCCGAATGGGAATTTAAATTCTACGTCCGCAGCAGCATTAGCATAGTGAGCTAGCTTATCATGGTCGTGGAAGCGGTACATCTCTTCACCAAAATTAAGAGCTTTATGCCAGCTCATTCTGAATTGTTTCCAGTATTCATACCATTTCATTTCCTCACCTGGGCGAACAAAGAATTGCATTTCCATTTGTTCGAATTCGCGCATACGGAAGATAAACTGACGAGCAACGATTTCATTACGGAATGCTTTACCTATCTGAGCGATACCGAAAGGAATTTTCATACGTCCACTTTTCTGTACGTTAAGGAAGTTTACAAAGATACCTTGAGCAGTTTCTGGACGAAGATATATTTTTGCTGCTTCATCAGAAACAGAACCTAATTTTGTATCAAACATAAGGTTGAATTGACGTACGTCAGTCCAATTTTTAGTACCTGAGATAGGGCATACTATTTCACAATCTAGGATAAGTTGTTTTACACCTTCAAGGTCGTTAGCAGTAAGAGTATCTACCATACGTTTAGTAACCTCAGCGATTTTTTGTTTTATCTCTAGTACGCGACCATTAGTTTCTAGGAACATAGCCTCGTCGAAGTCTGCAAAGCGTTTTTTAGCTTTAGCAACTTCTTTAGCGATTTTCTCTTCTTGTTTAGCTATCCATTCTTCAATAAGTACGTCTGCGCGGTAACGTTTCTTAGAGTCCTTATTGTCAATTAATGGGTCGTTGAAAGCACCAACGTGACCAGATGCTTCCCATACCTTAGGGTGCATAAAGATTGCAGCATCAATACCTACGATATTAGAGTTTAGCTTCACCATTGCATCCCACCAATATTTCTTGATGTTATTTTTAAGCTCAGCACCTAATTGTCCATAGTCATAAACAGCACTAAGTCCGTCATAGATCTCACTAGATTGGAAAATAAATCCATACTCTTTACAGTGAGAGATTAATTTTTTGAATAATTCTTCTTGTGTCATATTATTAATGTATTAAATATCGAATAAAATTAAATAAAGTTATATAAAAGAGATACAATTTGCAAAGATACAGTATCTTTGCAAAAAAATGCAATAAAAACGAAAAAATATGGCTAGAATTTTAGCAATTGACTATGGGAAAAAGCGTACAGGCCTTGCGGTAACTGACGTATTACAGATTATAGCATCGCCTCTTACAACTGTAGAGACGAAAAATCTATATGACTTTATTATGAACTACCTATCTGAGAATGAAGTAGAGACTATAGTTGTAGGCATGCCCTTACAGATGAATGGTGAACCGTCAGAATCTTTTAAGTACATAGAACCTTTTGTAAATAGGTTAAAGAAGAATGTCTCTTGTCAGGTAGTTTACCATGATGAACGCTTCACCTCCAAGATAGCTTTACAAGCTATGATAACCGCAGGCAGCAAAAAAACAGAAAGACGCGAAAAAAGCGGAAACCTTGACAAAATCAGCGCCTCGGTTATTTTACAGTCTTTCCTTGAACATAGGTAGGGTAATTTATTGTGACTAGGCATAAAATGTGATTTGCAAAAAAAAGTGAATTTAGTTTTGTCACAAAATTATCATAAAATTGTGACAAAATAATAGCAAGTTAATCATATAATATTTAGGTGCTTGTCGCGACCCTGTCTGACCCAGTTTGACTCAGTTTGACCCAGTCCGACCCAGGCAACAATTTTCAAAAAAAACCATGCAGCTCGATGCTGCATGGTTTTTAAAAAACTTAGCGTCCACGATTGTTCGCTTTTTCCAAGAATGGTTCATATTTGCGGCGTTTTTTGAAGTTTTAAGCGGAGCAGCCTCGACGGCTGTGAGCATTGAAACTTCAAAAAAGGTCGGAAAGATGAGCCGTTATTGGGAAAAGCCTTCCTGCATTACCGACACGACGATTTGTCTATCATGGAAGCTACGGCTGCATCACCTGTGACATTCACCACGGTGCGCACCATGTCTAGTGGACGGTCTATACCCAGAATAAGTACCAATCCTTCGGCAGGGATTCCTATAGACCCAAGCACCATCACAGCCATCACTATACTAGCCCCTGGTACTCCTGGTGTCCCTATAGACGAAAGTATGGTAAGCAGAATAATAGATATAGTCTGAGTCATTGTCAAATCCATACCCATCACCTGAGCAATAAATATAATAGATATAGCCTGGTAACAACTAGTACCATCCATATTTATAGTAACCCCTACAGGTAGTACAAAAGATGTAGATTTTTCTGATAAGCCTAACTCCTTATTACACTGCTCCATATTCACAGGTAGGGTTGCAGCACTAGAACTTGTCGAGAAAGCTACTAGCTGAACAGGTATCATAGACTTTATAAATTTTGAAATCTTCACATTTGAGAAGAAATGTATCAGTAGAGGATATACACCATAGATAAGAAACAGCAAGCAGAAAATTACTGTAGCTGCATACACCCCTAGAGAAGCAAACACATCCATATCTCCCGATGTGTCAATAAATAGAGTAGTCATAAGAGCAAACACTCCAAAAGGAGCGCAGTCCATTATAAAATCTATAACCTTTAGTAGTATGAGATTAACAGAGTCTACAACCTCCATTAGAGAGCCCATTTTGTGAACTCCTATAGAAAGAATAGCTATACCGAATAATATAGAAAGGAAAATTATCTGTAACATCTTAGAGTTATCCCCCATGGCTGCTGTTAGGTTCTCAGGCACCATGTCTACTAGAAAAGTAAGAGGGGATTCGTCTTTGGCACTATTTTCGACTCCTATTTGCTGATGTGATGCAGCTTCTACCTGTTGTCTAAACTGCTCAGATTTATCTTGAGGAAAATATTTCCCAGGATTTACAATATTCACTGCTGTAACACCTATCACTACCGCTAGGAAAGTCGTGAAGATGTAAATAGATATGGTTTTAAGACCCATGCTAGAAAGCTCTTTTATGTTCTTAACACCTAGTATACCCTTTATTAATGATATAAACACTAAAGGTATAGCAATCATTTTTAGAGACTTTATAAATATGGTACCAAAAGGTTTTATCCAATCAGTAGCAATTTTTTCAAGCCCTGCTCCATGTAAAATAAAACCTGTAGCGATACCTAGTACCATACCGATAAGGATTTTTACATAGCTCGGAAGATTAATTTTTAATTTTTGCACAGTAAGTTTATTTTTTTTGTTTATTATTGAGATTTATGTATAATATTTACGCAAAATATCATGTTCTATACCTAATTTCGGGGTAGGCGTTCAAAGATACGTAATTTTTCTTAGAATTCCAACAAAAAATTATACCTTTGCTAATGATTAACGATTATTTGTAAGTAATCACAAATGTAAAAATATGAGAAAAAATATAACTATAAGTTCAGTAATACTTCTGTTGTTTTCTGTGTTAACAGTTCACGCTCAGAGTTCTAAGTCAGATTTTTCAAGAAATGTAGTAAGAGGTACTATCACCAACCTGCAAAGTTCAGCACCTGTAGAGTTTGCCATTATAAATGTTATACAAGATACGTTGTCATGTTTAACATCTGCTGATGGAACTTTTGAGATTAAGGGACTTAAGCCTGGTTATAACACCATATATGTACAGTGTGAAGGCTATAGACCTGCTATCTCCGAATCCTTTATGGTTAGTGCCGTGTCTCCTGCTGTTGTTAACATGACTTTAGAACAAAATCTTGTACAGGCAGAGCAAGCTGTCATAACAGTTTCTCCCCTTCGCGCTAGTGCTGAGGCTCCTGTGTCTATGCGACGTATAGGTAGTGAGGAAATAGACCTTACACCTGGGGCTAATAGAGATATCTCTAAAGTTATTCAGTTAGCTCCTGGGGTTGTGCCTGTAAGTTTTGGCAATAGAAATGATGTGTTGGTACGTGGTGGTGGAGCAAATGAAAATAAATACTATATGGATGGGATAGAAATCCCTGTTCTAAACCACTTCTCTGTGCAAGGGGGTTCGGGAGGTTATGCATCTTTAGTAAATACAGACCTTCTGAAAACTGTTAATTTTTACACAGGTGCTTTCCCTTCTCAGTTTGCTAATGGGTTAAGCTCCGTTATGGATATGGAGATGAAAAATGGAAACTCAGATAAGTTTCATGCTAAGTTTATCCTAGGTGCTACAGATGCAGGTGTGAATATAGATACTCCTATCTCTAAAAATGGAAACACTACTCTTGTAGCCTCTTATCGACGTAGCTACCTACAGATGCTTTTTAGTATCCTAGGGTTACCTTTTCTTCCTACATATAATGATTACCAATTTAAGTTAAACTCAAAACTGTCTGAGCGTGACGAGCTTTACTTCATAGGCTTAGGGTCTTTTGATAATAATGAACTTAACCTTTCTATAGAAGATCCAGATGCTAGTCAGCAATATATGTTAGGCTACATACCTAATAATGACCAACAAAGTAACGTTTTTGGTGTGGGGTATAAACATCTTTTTGATACGGGGGCTTTACGGTTTACATTTAGCCGTAATTACCTTAACAACCTATTGTATAAATATGAAGATAATGACGAAACGCTACCTTTGACCTTAGACCTGAAAACTAAGGAGGTGGATTATCGCTTTAATAGTGAGATAAAGTTACGAGATGTGTTAGGTTTCAGCTTTATAGGAGGTTTGGGAGGAGCTCATGGTAGCTTAAAAAGCTCTACCTATCAAAGTGTTTATAGTGGTGATACTCAGACACTTTATAATTATGATAACGACCTGTCTATTTGGCGTTATAATATATATGCTTCTTTTAGTAGATCTTTTTTTGATAATAAGTTGGTGACAGCACTCTCAGCGCGTGCAGATGGTATGACCTACTCTTCAAATACAAGCAACATGTTTAAACAGGTGTCTCCACGTCTAAGTCTTTCTTATAAGTTAGACACGCGCCTTACCTTGAATGCTTCTGTGGGAAGGTATTTTCAGGAGCCTACCTATACTATGATGGCTTATAATAACACGGATGATTTAGAGACCACACAGAAAGATAGATTGAAATATGTAAGTGTTAATAGTTACGTGCTAGGTGTGGAGTATGCACCTAATAGAAACTCTATGATAAAGGCTGAGGGTTTCTATAAACAGTATGACAATATGCCTATATCTTTGTTGGATTCTCTACCAGTCTCAACAGGGGACTTTGAGGATTATATAGTAGGGAATGTGCCTATAGCTTCTGTGGGTGAAGGGCGCGCCTATGGTTTAGAGCTTTCTTACAGAAATCTAGATTTTAAGAATACAGTGATTAATGTTTCTTATACTTTTATGTATTCACAGGTTAACAAGATGAATGCTAACCTAGAACCTATTAAGGGGCAGTATTTTTCTACTAGTTGGGATGTGAGACATGTAGCAAATATAACGGCTATACATAAGTTAAAGAATAACTGGAGTGTTGGTGGTAAGTGGTATATATCAGGGGGATTACCTTATACTCCTTATGATTATGAGCTGTCTTCTAATGTAGATGCGTGGGATGCTACAGGTAGACCTTACGATGATAATACTTTATATAATACAGAGAGAAGTGGAACTTACCATCAGTTGGATTTGAGGGTTGATAAGATGTGGTTCTTCTCGAAGTGGAGATTAGGATTGTATCTTGACATTCAGAATTTGTATAACTTTAGCGCCGAGGCTCAGTCTTATCTTTATCCTCAGACTGATGCTAATGGAAGCTATATTCTTGACCCTGATAATGCAGGGCATTACTTAATGACTACAGCAGCTAATGACTATGGGGGGACTATCTTACCCACCATAGGTATCACAATCGAATTTTAGTTACCTGGTTTTCCGGCAGTAGCTTGGTTTCCGCTTTTTCCAATAACGGCTCATCTTTCCGACCTTTTTTAAAGTTCCAATGCTCACAGCCGTCGAGGCTGCTCCGCTTGAAACTTCAAAAAACGCCGCAAATCAAGGGAGGCTCTAATAGCTAGGCTTTAAACGATTTCGAATTTTAAAGCCTTAGATTTTGATTTTATAAAATAAGCCATAGCGGTACCTATGGCACATTTTATAAAATTAAAAGATGATGCTTTAAAATTTGAAAGTGTTAAAGCATAGCTGTTAGAGATTCCCTAGACCATTCTTGAAAAAAGAGACAGATGGTTTTCGCTATTGTTTTTAACCACCATGCACATCGAGTGCATGGTGGTTAATTTATAAAAATGATATGTGTCGCTATTTGGCTTTTCTCATAGGAGTTTTTAGAATGATATAAATTTTGTTATTTATTCTATTTGTGCTATATTTGTATTGAAGGTAAATGTTAACGTTTAAAATTATTTATTATGACAAAGAGCTATATAAGATTTGATTGGGCAATGAAAAGTTTGCTTCGTAATAAAGCAAATTTTGGTATATTAGAGGGTTTTTTAACTACTCTTCTAAATGAACGTATAATAATAAAAAACCTTCTTGAAAGCGAAAGTAATCAAGAAACTGAGGATGATAAACAAAATAGAGTAGACCTGTTAGCTGAGAACTCTAAAGGTGAACTAATAATAATTGAGGTACAGGGGAATACTGCTCATGATTATTTCCAACGCATGCTTTTTGCTACTTCAAAACTAGTGGTAGAATACATGAAAAGAGGTGTTGACTATGCTGGTATAAAAAAAGTATATAGTGTAAATATAGTCTATTTTTCTTTGGGGATAGGTGATGATATTGTATATCATGGAAAAACAGAATTCCGTGGAATACACCATAATGACGTGCTAGAACTCTCTGAATACCAACAGAAAAACTTCAATGTGAAAGAGATAAGTCAGCTTTATCCAGAATATTACATCCTAAAAGTTAATGATTTTGATAGGGTTGCCAAAACCCCATTAGATGAGTGGATAAGCTACTTAAAAACAGGAGACTTGCCTGATAGTGCTACAGCGTGTGGTTTAGATGAAGTACGTGAAAAGTTAAAGTTAGATATCTTAAGTAGAGAACAATATAATCGTTACCAAAAACAAGTATTAGATGCCATCTCAGATAGTAATAGTCTTTTCTACCAAATAGACGAAGCTGATTTTAAAGGTCATAAACGTGGTTTAGAAGAAGGTCTTTTTAAAGTTGCTAGAAATTTGAAATCTAAAGGATTTGAGTTTGATGAAATATCTCAAATCACAGGTTTGTCAGTTGACGAGATAAATAACGCATAGCTTTAAAGTAGTGTAAAATAAATATTGCCATATTTTTAATAGCACTCTTAAAAATACACCAATAATTATTTTACCCTACTTAAGGGGACTGTAAGAGTTAATTTTACGAAAGAAAAGTATTATCTTACATAAAATCGTTATCTTTGTAGCTTAATGGTAAATTTTGTTTTAAATATGAGAAAAATACTTGCACTGCTAATATCTTTAGGCCTTTGTTATTCGTGTACTGATAATGTAACTTCTAGTAGCTATACCTTTAAAAGTGATAACCTTAGAGCTATAATTGTTAGTGAAGGACAGTTTGGCTATGGTACTGGTTCTGTAACTGCTTTATATGAAGGTAATGCCTATGTTAATGACGTGTTTAGTAATGTTAATGGTAGGCCTATAGGTGATGTGCCTCAGTCTATTACAAAGATAGGTGCTAATTATTATATTCCCGTAAATAATTCACAAAAAGTTGAGGTGGTAAGTGCTACAACTTTTGAATCAGTGGAAACTATGGTGCTAGAACATAGTACTATACCTATGTTTGTAGAGTATCTAGGTGGCGACTCAGTAATAGTGTCTGACCAGTCTAGTAGCGCTATTGTGGGTAGCTCTGAGAAGTCGTCTTTGATGATAATGGATATTAACCATGGTGAAGACCGTGATATGCTTAGACGTTTAATCCCTGTAGATTTTCCTACTCAACAAATGAAACTTCATAATAATAAACTATTTGTAGGTGGAACTCAGTTTTCTGTATTTGATTTGAATGGACTAGAGTCCGACAAAAGACGTGACATCTTAACTGCTGAGGGTAATACCATAGAAGTAGCAGGTTTTTCTAAAATATGCGTTGATAATAGCGGTTATATTTGGGTGCTTTCAGGTGCAGGAGTCTACTGTGTAAATCCTATTACAGAAGTGGCAATAAAAGAAATTTCTGTTGAAGGAATAGATACCTACTGGGGAAATATTGATATAGATGCTGACGGTAGATGGTTGTATTTTAACTCTGGTAGCGATATATATGCTGTAGATACACAAAACCCAACAACTCCTACGCAACCTATCTTCACACATGACAATGACGATGCTTTATGGACTACTTATGGCTTGTCAACAACAGAGGATAACACTATTATGATTTCTAGAGTGCTCTTTGGTTCTATTACTCGTGGGCGTATCTTTGAGTATAATCTTAGCGGTAATATTGTAAATTATTATACTGACGATGATGGTGAAGAACAACCTTACTTTAGAGCTGGGATTTTTCCTCGTATAATACACGTTATTAATGACTAATGGTGGCTTAATATAATGTGTAGAAAACAGTTAATTTTGAGCTTTATATTTGTTGTAGTAAGTGGGTTTCAGGCTTTGTCTCAAGATAAAACTCAGCTAGCAGATACAGTGCTCTCAGTAGATGAAGCTCGTATTTCCAAGCAGAGAAAGATAGAAAAAGCAAGCGTGGGAAGCAAAGTCACGGAGATAGAGCAGACTATAATAGAGCAGAATCAAACTAAGTCTCTTAGTGAGTTACTTAACGATAATAGTGTTATAAATATTAAATCTTTAGGACAGGGTGCAACAGCTACTGCCTCTTTTCGTGGTACTTCCTCAAATCATACTCAGGTGTTGTGGAATGGTATTTCTCTAAATTCTACAACGCTAGGTAGCTTTGACTTTTCACAAATCCCTGTTTATTTTACTGATAATGTATCTCTTTATCACGGCTCTAGTGCTCAGCAGTCGGGTAGTGGTGCTTTGGGAGGTAGTGTTAACTTTAGTAGTGATGATAAACCTGTGGAGAAACACTATATCTCTATACTTGGTGAGTATGGTTCTAATAATACTATAGTTGGTGCTGGGACTTTACGCCTTACTAAGGGGCGTTTAACATCTTCTACAAGAGCTTACTATCAACAATCTGATAATGACTATCGCTACTTAAATAAAGTATATAGTAAAGACGCCTTTTATGAGCGTCGTAAGAATGCTGCTTATATGCAGACAGGAGCCATGCAGGAGTTTTATTATACTACAAAGAAAAATGACAAACTTAATGTTATAGCATGGGCGCAAGTTGATGATAGAGAGCTCCCTCAGTCTATAATTTCTAGTGCTACAGCTACAGAAACTACAAGCTCTATAAATCTCCGTATTCTAGCTAGTTATGAGTCTACACGTGAGCAACATCGTTATAAGTTAACGCTAGCTAACCTGTGGAATGACTTTGATTATGACAAAAATTTTGGTACTTACGTTAGTTATTCTAATAATAAGGGGAATAGCTTGATTTTTAGGGGAGACTATACCTATACAGCTAGTAGCAAGTTAGACCTAGGAGCTATGTTGAAATATAGGAATGATAGAGCGGTTTCTAGTTCTTATGAAGATGATGCAAGTACACGTAATGCTTTGTCATTAAGAGGATTCGCTTTATTTAAGCCTTTCCATAAATTGCATTTTGATATAGATGGTACTTTTGAGACTATGGAGAATAACAGTTATGGGGTGTATAATGTATCAGCACGCTATATGGCTGTGCCTGGTAAACTTACCTTTAAGGCTACGAATGCCTATAATTATAGAGTTCCGACGCTTAATGACTTATACTGGGATCCAGGTGGGAATCCTGATTTAAAACCTGAGAAAGGTTTCTCTAATGATTTTTCTGTTATTTATTCGCCTAATGTTGGAAGTGTAGATTTTGAGTTAGAGGCTTCATATTATTATATGGATATTGAGGATTGGATAATGTGGATACCTACAGAAAATGGGTATATCTGGTCTCCTGAAAATTTTAGTGATGTAATATCTCAGGGCGTGGAGCTAAACGCGAAAATTAAGCTCGAAAAAGGTCTTTTTAAGCACTCTTTGATAGGTAACTATACTTTAGCACATTCAGTAGATAATTCTAATAGGGGTGATGATGCTCAGGGTAAGCAGTTGGCATATATCCCTAGACACAAGGGTAATGTAAGGTATGAGTTGTGGTGGAAGGATATGCTGTGGGCTAACTACACGGTGAGCTACACAGGAGAGAGGTATACTACAGCAGATGAGGAGTATAGCACTAATGCTTATACCTTAAATAATGTAGAACTAGGCGGTATCATTAAATTAAAGGGAACAAAATCGCTTAAGCTATCTTTGAAAGTTGATAATCTTTTTGATTCTTATTATGAGAGTACACAGTATTATCCTATGCCGTTAAGAAATATACGTTTTCAGGTAAATGCTACATTCTAGGTTTTTGCTTGTAGCAACCATGTTAACAGTTTTTAAAATATTGCACTTAAAATTTTAGTTTCATAAAATATATTTAGGGGAGTTCTAATAATTGGTTTTATTCTTTTTTTAGATTTAGAAGTTTTAGAAGTTTCCTAATGATTTGGAGTTTTATGAATACAGGCGTGGTGGTTCCCATGGTGTATTTGTAAAAATTCAAAGATGAAACTTATAAATCTAAAAGCGTTAAAATCCAATTTTTAGAAGTTACCTTTATAGAATACTATTCAAGGAGAAGGCAAACAAAGGAATGTTAGTAATAGAGTCATCACGTCTAAAGTCTGACATAGAAGTTCTTATAGCTATTTGTGGAGAATACTTAGCTATATAATTTTTCAAGGATTTAGCTTTTAGGTTCTCTTCGGCTTTTACTTCTATAGGGATTACTTGACCTTCAAATTGTACAACAAAATCTAGTTCTGCAGTTGCGTTACTTGCAGACCAATATTTCACTACTATATCATCACAATATAGTAGTTGTTGAAGTATATACTGTTCAGTTAGAGCACCTTTGTACTGAGTAAATATTTCGTTACCATTTATTAGCGTTTTTGTGTCTAGTCCAGACATAGCGCCTAGGAGACCAACATCCAGGACAAATAATTTAAATGCATCGATATCGGCAAAGCCATCTAAAGGGAGTATAGGGTTGTTTATTCTACCTATTTTATATACAAGTCCAGCTTCAGTGAGCCATTCAATAGCTAGTTCAAAATCTTTAGCGCGAGCACCTTGCCTAAGTGCGTTGTAGATGAATTTTTTATTTTCTTTAGCTAGTTGCGAGGGAATATTGTTCCACACCATTTTTAGACGTGGTACAATTTCCAAAGGAGGATGTTTAGAGAAATCTGCGTTATATGAGCGAAGAAGACCCAGTTGTAGAGATCTAACATCAGCAAAAGACCCACCATTTACGTAGTGGTAAACAACTTCAGGCATACCACCTACATAGTAATATTGACGTAAAAGTTCTATATACTTATTTTTGAATGTTGTTATAAGTTTCCAATCTTTATCTCTAAGATTTTTAAGAAGTTCTGTTTTTCCCAGAGCCATAATAAACTCTTCGAAAGACATAGGGTATACGTCAGCAAATTCCACTTTACCTACAGGAAAGGATTCATTTTCATGAATAGATATACCAAGTAGAGATCCTGCTGCCACAATATGATATTGAGGAGCGTTTTTATACAAATATTTTAAAGATAGGAGGCCTCTTTTAGCAGCTTGAACTTCATCAAGTACTATCAAAGTTTTACCTGCTACAAGTTTTACGCCTGTAATAATTTCTATAGATCGCAAAATGCGTCCTGTATCAAAGTCTTCTTCAAATAGGTTTGTAATTTCCTTTTGTTCTTCAAAATTAACATAGGCGAAACTTACAAATTCATTTTTGCCGAATTCTTCTAGAAGCCAAGTTTTACCCACTTGTCTAGCACCTCTAAGTATCAATGGTTTTCGTAACTTATCTGCTTTATTCTTCCAAGTAACTAATTTGTCGTATACTAATCTTCTCATAACATCTTATTTTGTTACAAAGATAATACAAAAAATATTTTTTCCAACGAAAAAATGCGAATAAATACATTTTTTCAAGGGAAAAAGTGTGGTAGGACTACATTTTTTCGAAGGAAAAAATGTTTTTTATTGATTATTAATTGCGACAAGCGTGGAAATCATTCACAAAATCATTGTAAGCATCCCAAATTAGCCGTATTTTTTGAACAAATGTGAGTGCTTACCTTTGTACAAAAAAAGTTATGTTTAATTTGAATGAAAATAATAGATTTGTGTTGTGCGAAACAGCAGTTAATATGCGTAATGGAGTTGAAGGACTATGCGGCTTAATAAATTA
>JAWXTP010000046.1:0-19842 GCA_044433415.1 Rikenellaceae bacterium | reverse complement strand
GCTTCGGATATAGTTAGCATATTTTTCATAGGGCAAAGATAAGATAAATATATTAAACCTGCAAATTTATTATAGAATTTTATAAGTATTTATAATATTTATCTTACAGTTACTTGCCCCTTATTGAACAGAAAATGGTGCTGCCTACGATTCAAAATACCCCAACAAGTCGTCATCAGAAATACGTGATAACAAATTTTGGACTAGGTATTATTAATCACCTTGCAAAGCAAAAGTAATATGAGAATAAAAATTACATAATAAACTATCCTATTTGATAACTATAGAAGATAGAATTGAGATGTATTTTCTGACTTTAACTATGCGTCACCCGAATGTAACCTCATGGAATTGTAAGATGTTATTTTGTAAGCAGTTATATTTTTAAGTATTGGATCTTGTCAAAGTCAGGAAGACCCTGTAAATCCCTGTTTAGTAATCAAACACAACACAATCTGCTATACAAGTTCTGTAAAGCAGGTTGTGTCAGTTTTCAGGGTTTGTAATTACCCTTAATATTTTATAAAATTACTTTTTCTTAGTATTATAAGAATCTCTTAATGTAGATGTACGGTTAAACACTAGTTTTTCATCTGTAGAATCTTTATCTGTGCAGAAGTAACCTAAACGCTCAAATTGGAAAGTATCACCTAAACTTGAACTACTTAAAGCAGGTTCACAATAGCCAGTGACAACTTTTAAAGAATCTGGGTTCATATAGTCAATAAACGACTTTTCCGGATCCATATCAGCAGCATTTTCTATAGAGAATAATCTGTCAAATAAACGTACCTCAGCTTCTACAGCAGATTTAGCATCTACCCAGTGAATAACACCTTTTACTTTACGTCCATCAGAAGATTTACCTCCCATAGATTCAGTATCGTAAGTACAACGAAGCTCAGTAACTATACCGTTCTCGTCTTTGATAACTTCCTCACACTTGATAAGGTAAGAATAGCGTAAACGAACCTCTTTACCTGGTGAAAGTCTAAAGTATTTTTTAGGTGGCTCTTCCATAAAGTCGTCACGTTCTATGTAAACCTCACGGCTAAATGGCACTTCACGACGTGTAGGAGTCTCATCTTCAGGGTTATTAACACAGTTGATAATTTCTGTTTTGTCCTCAGGATAGTTAGTTATCACAACTTTTATAGGATCTAAAACAACCATACGTCTGTCAGCTATCTTGTTTAAGTCCTCACGTACGAAGAATTCTAATAAACCTAAGTCAATGATATTATCACGTTTTGCAACACCTACTTTTTCAGCAAAATTACGTACGGCCTTAGCTGTATAACCTCTACGACGAATACCACAAATAGTTGGCATACGTGGATCGTCCCAACCCATAACTAAGTTATCTTGAACAAGTTGCAGTAACTTACGTTTACTCATAACTGTATGAGTAAGGTTAAGGCGTGCAAACTCATATTGATGACTAGGGAAAATCTCTAAAGCATTTATATACCAATCATATAAAGGACGGTGAACATCAAACTCTAAAGTACATATAGAGTGAGTGATTTGCTCAATAGAGTCACTTTGTCCGTGAGCATAGTCATACATAGGATAGATACACCATTTATCTTTTGTACGGTGGTGACTAGTGTGAATAATACGATACATGATAGGGTCACGAAGTAACATATTAGGGTGAGCCATATCTAATTTAGCACGTAATACTTTCTCTGAATCCTTGAATTTGCCGTCTTTCATAGCCTCGAAAAGCTCAAGGTTTTCTTCTATAGAACGGTTACGGAAAGGACTTTCAGTACCAGCAACATTTACTGTACCACGACCTGTACGTATCTCTTCTTGAGTTTGATCATCAACATAAGCCATACCTTTTTTGATAAGTTCTACAGCCCAAAGGTATAGTTGGTCGAAATAGTCAGAAGCATAATGCTCAGCATGCCACTCAAAACCTAACCATCTTAAATCATCCTTAATAGAATCAACGTATTCAACGTCTTCTTTAACAGGGTTTGTATCATCAAAACGAAGGTTACACTTACCATTATATTTTTTTGCTAAACCAAAGTTTAAGCATATGCTTTTAGCGTGACCAATATGTAAATAACCATTAGGTTCAGGAGGGAAACGAGTGTGAACTCTTGGGTTTCCTTCTGCAATTGACTTTTCGATAATTTCCTCCAAAAAGTTCAATGGTCTTTCTGTCTCTTCTTTTTCTGTTATATTACTCATAATAAGCGGTATATATAGTTTAATCTATTAAATTCTATATTTTATAAGTTTCTTTTACATCTTCCCCTATTATTTAACAGGGGTGCATTCCCAAAAACTTAGGGGAGTTCTAACAATTGGTTTTATTCGATTTTGGATTTTAAAGTTTTATATTTGGAGTTTTTGAAATGATGGCATAGTGGCTCCTATGGCACATTTTGAAAAATTCAAAGATGAAGCTTTAAAATTCAAAAGCGTTAAAACACAATTTTTAGAAGTCTCCTATATTCACACAAAGTTAGTACTATTTTTTTAGAATGCAAAATACCTTTAAAACTTTATTTTACAAAACGTGTTAACTCTTAGCTGAAAAGCAGTGAAAACTGTACTTTTACACTTCTTTCAATCTACCTTAACAACCAAAATATCCTCCCATTTGGTTGTATACAGCGGTGAACGGTGCTGGCTATTAACTTTCATTCCGACTCCGCTTCCTAAACCTACAGACAATGAGTTTGAACCATACTGAGCATTTATAGAGTCTATAACATTCATTAAACTAGAATGTTTCTCTCTATCTATCTCATCAAACATAACAGCCTGCACATTTGTATTAGGCTTTATATCTGAAAGGATAACGCCTACCTTTTTATAACTATAACCCTCTTTGAAAAGTGCTTTTAGTGTTACGGAGCCTTGCTTTACTAGCTCTAGCGTACTATCTGTAGCTCTATGAAAACGTACTATCTTATCTTCACAATGCTGCATATCTCCTTGGCGGTGCCTATTGGTGCGTATAAATACTTGCATCTGCCCAGCAATGCTATTTTGTTTGCGTAACTTCTCAGCTGCTCGACTTACAAAACTTGCTAGGGCTTCTTGTAAGGGTTCTATAGCTGTAAATTCTGTGGCAAAAGACCGAGATACACAGATAGTCTGTCTGTCAGGTCTTTCATGCTCAAACTCTATGCAAGGTTCGCTATGTAGTTCCTTCCAAGTCCTAAGTCCAACAATACTCATACGAGAACGCACCCATTCAGGTGATTTATGCCTAAAATCTTCTGCTGTGATGACTCCATTGAGCTTTAACATATCAGCATAACGCCTACCTATGCCCCAGATATCATTTATGGAATATGTGTTAAGGACTTTCTTTATATTTTCGGGTCTATGCATAAAACAACAACCCTCTAATTTAGGGTATTGCTTACATAGCTTACTAGCAACTTTGGCTAATGTTTTTGTAGGAGCAATTCCTATACTCACGGGGATTCCTGTATTACGCTTTACGATTTTGGCTATGCGTAACCCAAAGTCATGTAATTCATCTTGTGCGAAGCCATCTAGATTTAAGAAGGCTTCATCTATGGAATATACCTCTATTTCGGGAACTAACCTTTTAAGGGAATCCATAACTCTTGCAGACATATCTGCATAAAGCTGATAATTAGTTGAGAAAACTACTACATTTTGTCGTTTTATCAACTCTCTAACCTGAAATACAGGCTGTCCCATTTTTAGACCTAGTGCTTTAGCTTCATTGCTACGTGCAATTATACACCCATCGTTGCTACTAAGTACAACAACAGGTTTTCCCTCTAGCGACGGGTTAAAAACCCTCTCACAAGAGACAAAGAAATTATTACAATCGCACAAGCCAAACATCACATCTTCTTTATTACATAATTAACGACACCCCATATTTTAAAATCGCTATCCGCTGTAATTTTAATGGGTTTATAATTACTATTTGCAGGAACTAAGAGTCCATAGCTTCCTTTATCTTGAAAGCGTTTTAATGTAAACTCCCCATCCACGTAGGCAACAGCTAAACAGCCATCATAGGCCTCTATACTTTTATCTATAATCAATAAATCACCATCATCTATCCCTTCATCTATCATAGATACACCACTTACACGAGCAAAAAATGTAGACGATGGATTTTTTATAAGTTCTTTATTTAAATCCAAAGATAAGTCTATGTAATCATCTGCCACAGAAGGGAAACCAGCAGAAATTCCTGAGCTAGAAAACGGAAGTTCCACAGAACTAGTACTGTCCGTATTATATATTTGTAAATTATTATCTTTCATATTTTACGACTCTCCTAAAAGACTTCATATTTATCTAAATATTTTCTTCCTAAACGGCACTTATAACAATTAGAAAGCATACAATATTTTTTAGAAAGTTGTATAACAGCTTGCGAATAAAATGCTGAATCAATTTCGATATAATTCCTCCATGGGTTTACTAAGTAATTCTTTTCGTCACTTGTACTTTGTAATAAATCAAGCAACTCTTCGCATTTGTCACCATCATAACTTACAGATGATACATTATTATAAAAGAATAGATAAGGCACAATAAAATTAATTATCATGTTTTCTATTTTAAACTTTGTAAAAAGAGTCTTGGTTTTTGTAGAGCTTTCTACACCCAGTGAGGTATGCCTAGACCAGTATTCACTTAACTTTGGTTTTAGGATACATGAAATATCGTCAGTAGAACGACAAGCAACTAAATCATAATGTAGAGTTGGTGCAGACACTATAATAGCAGCTAATTGCGCTAACTGAAAAGAGATAGAAGTTGTCCGTGAAGACCAATTTATAGCTGACATAGGGGTAATATTATACCTTTTCTTTAATAAGTCAAACCTTGCACGTAAGGTGTAAGTGTAGCTATCGTATTCTTTCTGCTTAATATTCAGAAAGCCTGCTGCACCTAGAAATAAAGCCTCAACATTTAACAAATCTTCATCATAATCTCCACTAATTATATTAGCCACTATGGAATTATAGCCTATGGTGCGTGCTAACTGACAGTAACTTGCCCTACAGTCCTTATAACTTATCATCATAGTATCAAATAACACTGCTAAGGCAGTATCACTCCAACATTCAGATGTTTCTTTATATATGGATTCAATATTTTGACATTTATCATTAAGTCTTTCGATAACCAACTGAGAAACAATATGTTCTTTTTCTAAATTATTTAGACTACGCAAAACTTCACAACAAGCACTTTTATTATAACTTAACTCATTATACCTATTTGTAAAATCAGGTTTTATTTTGGGAACAAACACTCTAATTGGTTCGTACTCAAAAGACATAAAGTTATGTTTAGGGTCTTGCGTAACAACAAGAATAACACTAGCCTTATATGGAGAATTCCATAAAGCCCAGCGCTTATTGTCATTAATAACCTTTACTGCACCTTCTATTTCTTTATTTCCAATTTTTATTTTTGCATTTAGAAATAAAGAACTATCATCATCTTTCATAGTGCCTTTTCGTAATACAGTAAACGTTTCGTTTGACAGACACTCAACGCCTGAGACACATCTCTCCCAAGCGTATACCATTATTTTTTCTTCGTTTGTTATCATGGCTTAATGTATTACAGGGGACTTCTAAAATTGGATTTTAACGTTTTTAGAAGTCCCCTACAATAAAAAATCTAAAAACTACCACTTGTCAAAGTGTACTTTTTCTTCCTTAAACTTATCCTTAGCACGTCCCTCTTTACTTGGATAACCTAAAGGAATAACACATAAAGATTTTATATTAGTTGGAAGATTAAAAATCTCTGCTACAGGATTCATTCTTTCAGCGTATGGATAAGTTGCAGTCCATACAGCACCTATACCCATAGATTCAGCTGCAAGAAGAATGTTCTGTGTTGCTGCCGAGCAGTCTACATACCAATATGAAGAACCTCCATTTTCGGTATCATCATTTCCACATACTACTATGGCAGCAGGGGCATTTTTTAGCATTTTAGCATAGGGAAGCACCCCAGAAAGATAGTCTAACTTCTCTCTATCAGTGACTACTATAAGCTCCCACGGTTGAACATTCTTACCAGTTGGGGCAGCCATACCTGCTTTCACTAAGGTTAGCAATTCTTCTTGAGAAATCTGCTGTTCTGTATAAGAACGTACACTTTTTCTGCTGTGTATCGTATCTAAGGTATTATTTTTAACGTTTTCCATGACAAAAGTACCTAAAGAGTTTAAGGGGGCTTCTAGCCCCCATTATTTATTCTGCAATTTTTGACTTTTTAAACTGCTCTTCTGCAATTTCTTTTGTTATTACAAGTTCTTTATTATCACTATTAATACAGAACATGCTTTCCATCATAATAGCCTCACAAATAGAACGTAAACCACGTGCTCCGAGCTTAAATTCTATAGCTTTATCAACAACATAGTCTAACGCTTCATCCGTGAAAGTTAGCTCTATGTTATCAAACTCAAACAACTTAGTGTATTGTTTAATAATAGAGTTTTTAGGCTCTGTTAATATTTTGCGTAAAGCCTCACGATTTAAAGGTTCTAGATATGTTAAAACTGGCACACGACCAATTAACTCAGGAATTAAACCAAAAGATTTTAAATCCATAGGAGTAATATATTTCAACAAGTTGTTTTTATCTATATTTTTACGTTTATCAGAAGCTCCATAGCCTACAGATTTTGTATTTAATCGTTGAGCTATACGTCGTTGAATACCATCAAAAGCACCACCACAGATAAACAAGATATTACGTGTATCTACTTGTACAAATTTTTGATCTGGGTGTTTGCGACCTCCCTCAGGAGCAACATTTACCACTGTACCCTCTAATATTTTCAGAAGCGCTTGTTGTACACCTTCACCACTAACATCACGTGTTATAGAAGGGTTATCACTCTTACGAGCTATCTTATCTATCTCATCAATAAAGATAATACCTCTTTGAGCTTCTTCAACATTATACTTAGCAGCTTGTAATAGTCTAGTAAGGATGTTTTCTACGTCCTCACCCACATAACCTGCTTCTGTAAGAACTGTAGCATCAACTATAGTAAAAGGTACATGTAAAAGTCGTGCTATAGTTTTAGCAAGTAATGTTTTACCAGTACCAGTCTCACCTACGATAACAATATTAGACTTTTCAAGCTCTACGTCGCTATCAGCACCATTTTGTTGGTGCATAAGTCTTTTATAGTGATTGTATACTGCTACAGAAAGATATTTTTTAGCATCATCCTGACCTATAACATATTCATCAAGTATAGACTTGATTTGCATAGGTTTCAGCAACATTTCATTTTCGATAGGAGCAACAGTGTTTTTCTTTTTGCTCTTTGGTTTAAGCTCCTCCTGTATGATTACGTGAGCACGTTCTACGCACTCAACACATATAGAACTTCCGTCCTCTCCAGCAAATAAGAAAACACCATCTGCGGCTGTTCTACCACAGAAAGAACATTCCATATCATCTGTTCCTCTACCACTTTTCTTTGCCATATATTTATTTTTATATTTTTAAAACAACAAGGTTACAAAAACCTACTTTCTTTTTATTAGTACTTCATCTATAAGACCGTACTCAACAGCTTCAGTAGATGTTAACCAATAATCTCTATCAGCATCTTGTTCTATTTTCTCTATGCTAACACCACTATGCTCAGACATTATTTCATATAACTCCTGCTTAGTTTTAATAATTTGCTTAGCAGTGATTTCTATATCCGAAGCCTGCCCTTGAGCACCACCCAATGGTTGGTGTATCATGATACGAGAGTGAGGAAGAGCCTGGCGTTTACCTGTAGTGCCTGCTGTAAGAAGCACAGCTCCCATACTAGCAGCTAAGCCTGTACAGATAGTTGAAACATCACAACTTATAAGTTGCATAGTATCATATATTCCTAAACCTGCTGTAACGCTACCTCCTGGTGAATTTATGTATATTCTAATATCTTTGTCAGATTCTGTAGATTCCAAAAATAATAGCTGAGCTTGTATCACATTAGCTACATCATCATTAATAGGGCAACCCAAAAACAAGATTCTGTCCATCATAAGACGAGAAAAAACATCCATTTGTGCAACATTTAGCTGTCTTTCCTCAACAATAGTTGGATTGATATACGATGACATTAATGAATCAACTCTATGTTGTGTTAACGAGCTAATGCCTTGATCAAGCGCATATTTTTGAAATTCTTTTTTATAATTCATAATATATAAAGTTTAATTTTATCTTATTTTACGTGACTTTTCCTACATTATCTCCTGTAAATAAAAACACAAAAACAAAGATAACAATTTATATTGACAATAATACACTAAGTAGTGTAAAATAATTATCTTGCACTGCTTTAAACATAAAAATATCCCTGATTAATTAAAACCAGAGATATTTTTATAAAGAGTCTTAGCTCAATAAATTTAATTACTCAGCAGCAGGAACTTCAGCAGCAGCAGGATTTACCATTTTAGAAAATTCTTCTACTGTAATTTCTGTTTCGTTAATCTTAGCTTTAGATTCTATGTAATCTACGATTTTCATATCACCTACGCGCTCATAAATTTTACGAGCTTCTTCTTTGTTACCAAGGATAGAGTCAGCATAGTTATCTAACATTTCTTCTCCTGGATTTGCCATACCGTATTGTGCAAATTGTGCAGCAGCAAGAGCTTTAGCTTCAGCTTTAACATCTTCTTGAGTGATTTCAAGTTTTGCATCTTCAACAAATTTACGTTTTAAGATATCATAAGACATCATATCTACGAAAGAAGCAAATTCAGCTTCGATTTCTTCCATAGTAAATTTGTTTTCGTTGATAGCAAATAACCATTTTTTCAAGAATGGTTCTGGAAGTGTTAAACCAGCAGCAGCAGTAACAGCTTTTCTTGCATCGTCAACAAATTTAAATCTTGTTTCGCGAGCTAAGTCAGTTTTAAGGTTATTTTCAATAACTTCGTTAAATTCTTCAACTGTTTTAACTGAACCATCAGGGAACGCTTGAGCGAATAACTCTTCGTTTAATTCTGGAGATTCAAAGTTACGAATACGAGTGATGTTAAGAGTGAAGATAGGGTTGATACCTTCTAATTCTTCTTCTTTAACGCTAAGAATTGAAGCTCTTTGAGATGGAGATTTGTAAAGTTCGTTAACGTTAACTTCCATAGTATCACCAACTATTTTACCAATAAATGGAGCTTTTTCTTCTTCGCTCATACCAATAAGACCTACGTAAGCATCTTCGATATCCATTTCGTCGTTAGTAAGATTTACAGTTAATGCTTCTTCGTTAGTAACAGTTTCTTTATCAACTAAAGAACCGAAACGACGAAGGTAGTTTTCTGTGTAACCTTTACGCATTTTGTCATCTACAGCAACAACGCATTTTTCAATTTCTACTTGTTCTAAATCAAGATTTACTTCTGGAGCGATACCAATTTCAAAGTGGAATTCAAATTCTACTTGAGTGTCAAAATCTAAAGATGGTTGGCTTTCTGCTGGAAGTGGCTCACCCAAAATGTTGATTTTATTATCTTGAAAGTATGTCATCATAGATGTAGAAGCTGCTTTGTACGCTTCTTCAGCTGTAACACCTTTTTTGTACATTTTGTTAATAATACCCATAGGAACCATTCCTGGACGGAAACCTGGTATATTAGCTTTCTTTCTGTAATCTTTAAGGGCTTTAGTAACTGTTTCTATGTAATCTGCTTCACTAACAGTTACTTTAACAATTGCACCTTGATTTTCTAAGTTTTCTAAAACTACGTTCATTGTATAATTATTATTGAATTCTAAAAGTTTATCTTAAGAGGAACTATATTAATACTCACCTTAACTTTTTAAGGGGGAGTTCTAATAAAATCTAGTTTTCAGAAGTTCCTTTAAGCGTACAAAGATAATTAAAAAAATTGTTTATCAAAAAATAAAAAAATAATCTTATATTTGCTTTTTATAAAAACTAATTAATTATGCATAAAAAAACATTCTGTCTGAGCTTTGTCTTATCTATCTTAGTATTAATATCGTGTGCAAATAAAAGTGTAAACAATAAAAACACTAATATTTCCGAAGTAAATACTGCAAAAAACAAACGAAATGCAATTAGTGAGAATCCCATAAAATCTTTCAAATTAAATTCTAAATCTCCTATAAAAAGAGGAACAGATATAGAATTTCATTATAATTTTAAGGGAGATATAGACTCTGCGACGATAATTTTTATAGGAGATACAACAAAAATAAACCTAAAAAAATCTTCTTTAATCGTACCTTCGTCTAAGAACATATCTGTAGGTACTACAAAAGCTACTCTTAATGCCTACAAAGAAGGAAAGTGCTTTACGATGAATACTACTTTTAGAGTTTTACCAGAAAACAAACCTAAAGAGTATACTATGGAAGTAAAAGCTACACTTGCACACGCTACAGATTCTTACACTCAGGGCTTAGAGTTCTATAATGATAATCTATATGAATCTAGCGGTGAGTACGGAGTTTCATATATAGAATACAAGGAATTTCCATCTATGAAGTCTCTTAAAAGAAAATATCTAGACCCTAAGTATTTTGCTGAGGGTTTAACCATATTAAACGATAAGCTCTATCTTCTTACATGGCAAGAAAATAAGGCATTCCGATTAAATCCTAAAACTTTAGAGGTAGAAAAAGAGTTTGACTATCCTACAGAAGGTTGGGGACTTACCACAGATGGGGAAACTTTATTCTTAAGCGATGGATCAGAAAAAATATATAGAGTTTCACCTGAAACTTTCGCTATAGAAAGTTATATTGAGGTCTTAACCTCAGATGGTGCTATAAATTATATAAACGAGCTAGAATGGATAAACGGTGAGATATGGGCTAATGTATACAGCTACAATATAATACTTATCATTAATCCTGACAGTGGTGAAGTTCGTGGTATTGTTAGAGCGCCACAACTTCTAACACAAGCAGACTATACAGATAAAACAGACGTTTTAAATGGTATAGCTTATGACAAAAAGAATAATAAAATTTATATAACAGGCAAAAACTGGCCTAAAATGTTCGAGATAGAAATTAAAGAGGAGTTCTAATAATTGGTTTTTAACATTTCAGACAACTCTTTATTGCTAACTCTCAAATCACTCAATTATGGAAAACGTAACAAAAAAAGCAGAGGAAATATACGAATATATAAAAGGTATACGTGAAATTATACATGCGAATCCTGAACTTTCATTCCAAGAGTTCAAAACACAAGCATTAATATGTGCTGAACTTGACAAACACGGCATAGAATACAAAAAAGTTGCTAATACAGGTGTACTTGCACGCATAGACGGCAGAGGTATAAAAACAAGCGATGCTGTAGTCCTTAGAGCAGATATGGATGCTTTAGAGATATGTGAAAAAACAGACGTTAAGTTTGCTTCTACAAATGGTGCTATGCATGGCTGTGGTCATGACATACATACTTCTTGTTTGCTAGGTGCTCTTGTTATATTAAACTCTCTAAAAGATAGTTTTGAAGGTTCTATTTATGGTCTTTTCCAACCTGGGGAAGAAAAAAATCCTGGTGGAGCCTCTATAGTATTAAAAGAAGGTCACTTTGATGAGTTCAACCCTAAAGTAGTCATAGGGCAACATGTGTCACCAGAGCTTAAATTAGGTACTTTTGGCATACGTGCAGGTCAATATATGGCCGCTACAGACGAAATTAGAATAAAAGTAGAAGGTAAAGGAGGACATGGCGCTATGCCTCACACAACAAAAGATCCTGTAGTTGCAACATCTGCTGTTATCATGGCACTACAAACAGTAGTATCTCGTTCGGCAAACCCTATTTATCCTACTTTACTTACGATGGGTAAGATAAATAGTGACGGTGGTGGCACTAATATCATTCCTCAAAGTGTATCTTTAGAGGGCACACTTCGCACTATGAACGAAGAGGAAAGGGTAGCTGCAAAACAACGAATTTGTGAAATTGTAGAAGGCGTATCTAAGGGTTACGGATGCGTAGGAACAACAAATGTTTCTCATGGCTTCCCATCAGTTATAAACAATGAAAAAATGACACGTATAGCAGAAGATGTATTAAAAGATTTAGTTTCTGCTGAAAATGTCATAAATATTGATATGCGTATGACAGGCGAAGATTTTGGATTTTACACTCAGCGTTATCCTTCTGTTTTTTATCGTCTAGGTGTAGGGCATTTAGATGGTAAAGATGCTTCAAATCTACATTCTACAACTTTCTACCCTGCTGAAAGAGGTATATTTTATGGAATGTCAGCATTTGTGTCATTAGCATTAAAATTCTCAAAATAAGCATATTAAACTACAATTTCCAGATAGGGAGCTGTAGTAAATAACAAAAAAATAACAATATAACTTTATGAAATTCGTTTTTCTTTTAGCACTATCACTAACACTATTTTCAACATCTTGCATTGGTCAAGAAAATAACTTTATGAGTAATGAGAGAATGGCATCTCCCGTAATAATACCTGAAATTCCACAAGATTTAGATTTTGCAGGAGAGAGAGTTCCCATTGAAAATTATGATACTAGAGAAAGCCTTGAAGAGGATATTATGGTGACTATGTATCTTCATTCACGTACTATGACTTCACTAAGAAGCTCAAAACGCTACTTCTCAATCATAGAACCTATGCTAAAAGAAGCTGGCATACCTGATGATTTTAAATACCTAGCTGTAGCTGAAAGTTCTTTGAACCCTGAGGCGTACTCACCAGCTAAAGCTGCTGGACTTTGGCAAATCATGGCTACAACAGGTAGAGAAAATGGTTTAGAGGTTAATAGCACAGTGGATGAACGCTACCACATCGAGAAGGCAACGAAGGTAGCTATAAAATACCTTAAGACAGCTAAAGCAAAATTTGGCAATTGGGCTATGGCAGCAGCTTCATATAATGTTGGTATGGCAGGGGTTTCTAGACGCGCAACAAGTCAAGGTGTAACTAGCTACTACGATTTGTTTGCTCCTGCTGAAACCATGCGTTATGTATTTAGAATACTATCTTTCAAAATAATATTCGCAAACCCTCAAAAATATGGTTATATGCTTAATGAGTTTGAATATTATTCGCCTTATGAATATACAACAATAAAAGTCTCAGGTAAAAACATAAAATGGTCTGACGTTGCTAAAGAAAATGGTACAACATATAAAATCATGAGAGAGTTGAATCCTTGGATTAGAACTTATGACCACCCTAATGTTTCAAACAAAACTTACGAAGTTAAAATACCTACAAAAGATTCACGTAAATCGTTATAACATTGAAAACAATAGAAGTATTTGGTGCTAAGGCACATAATCTTAAAAATATAGACGTTACTATACCTCGTAATTCTCTTACGGTAATAACTGGGCTTTCAGGTAGCGGCAAGTCTTCCCTAGCGTTTGATACTATTTACGCTGAGGGACAGCGCCGTTATATGGAAACTTTAAGTTCCTATGCTCGTCAGTTTGTAGGAAGTATGGAAAGACCTGATGTTGAGAAAATAACAGGACTAAGCCCCGTTGTAGCAATTGAGCAAAAAACTACAAATAAGAATCCTCGTTCCACAGTAGGCACAGTAACAGAAATCAACGACTTTTTAAGGTTACTTTTTGCTAAAGCCTCTATAGCTTATTCTTCTGAAACTAACGAGGAGATGATAAAATACTCTGACACAGAAATTGCAGAACTTATAAAAAGTCAATTTCAAGATCACCGTATTGCTATTCTTGCACCCATAGTGCGTGGTCGTAAAGGTCATTATAGAGACATGTTTGAAAACTTCATAAAAAAGGGATATACCAAGGCTAGAATCGACTCTAAGATTGTTGACTTAACAGTAGGTATGAAGCTAGACAGATACAAAATCCATGATATAGAACTTATTATTGACAGATTAGTAATTAATGACGATATAGAAAGTGATGAGCGTATGCTGAAAAGCATGGATACTGCTATGCAGCAAGGGGGCGGAGTCATGATGATTTATGACTACGAAATTGAGACTCATCGTTATTACAGCCGTTCATTGATGTGTCCTACTACAGGCATTGCATATAATGAACCTCAACCTCACTCTTTCTCTTTTAACTCTCCTCATGGAGCGTGCCCTCATTGTAATGGACTTGGCAAGGAAAGTGTTTTTGACTTATCAAAAATAATCCCTGATCGTACAAAGACTATACTAGCAGGTGGTATTGAACCCATAGGTAAGTTTAAGAAAAATGTAACTTTCATTTTACTTGATGCACTTGCAAAACGCTATAAAACTTCTTGTGATGTACCTATAGAAACTCTAGATGATGACTTCCTTACGGCAGTTATCAATGGAGATACAGAACCGCTAGCTATAGAATCTAAAACTTTAGGATTAATCGGGGGAACTAAATTTATAGCTTGGAATGGTATAGAGGATTACATAAACAAATGTGTAGATGATGAGGTTAGCTCTTCAAAGGGTACTAAATGGAAAGCTCAATTTCTTGAAAAGCGACTATGTTCAGTTTGTAATGGAGCACGCCTAAAACAAGAATCTCTACAATTTAAGATAGACCACAAGAACATAGCTGAAGTATCTGCTATGAGCATAAACGAGCTTAAGGTGTGGATAGAAGAGCTAGGTTCTAAGTTAAATAAAAGACAAACTGTAATTGCTACTGAGATATTAAAAGAAATAGGTGAAAGGGTGAAGTTCCTCATAAATGTAGGTCTAGGTTATCTTTCCTTATCGCGTTCTAGTGGCACTCTTTCAGGTGGTGAAAGCCAACGTATACGTCTTGCAACCCAGATAGGTTCTAAATTGGTCAACGTACTTTACATACTTGACGAACCTAGTATAGGACTACATAGTCGTGACAACAGAAAGTTGATAAATTCGCTTATTGAGCTTCGTGATATGGGCAATACGGTGATAGTTGTTGAGCATGACCAGGAGATGATACTTGCAGCAGATTGGGTGATAGATATAGGTCCTAAGGCTGGTTTGTTAGGTGGTGAAGTTGTAGCACAAGGCACTGTTAAAGATATGCTAAAACTTAACACTATTACTGCTGACTACCTTAACAAAAAACGTGAGATAGAGATACCTAAAAAGCGCCGTAAGGGTAATGGTAAACATATAGCTATAAAAGGTGCTAAGGGCAATAATCTTAAAGATGTAAGTGTTAAGATACCTTTAGGTACACTTACCTGTGTTACAGGAGTTAGTGGAAGTGGTAAGTCTACTTTAATAAACGCAACGCTACGTCCTATTTTAGCACGTGAGCTTTACAACTCTTATGACACTCCTTTGGAGTATGATAAGATTGAGGGAATAGAAAATATAGATAAGCTGATAGTTGTCGACCAGTCACCTATAGGTAGAACTCCACGTTCTAACCCTGCAACTTATACTAATCTATTTGGGGATATAAGAAAGCTGTTTGAGAACACTGTTGATGCTAAGATAAGAGGTTTCAAATCGGGGCGTTTCTCCTTTAATATGAAAGGTGGACGTTGTGAGGAATGTAAAGGTGCAGGAGTTCAAACCATAGAAATGAATTTCCTACCTGATGTATATGTGAAATGTAAAGCATGTAATGGAACGCGTTATAATAGAGAGACTTTACAGGTTAAATACAAAGGTAAGAATATCAATGATGTATTAAACATGACTGTTGAACAAGCAGCTCACTTTTTTAGTTCTATACCAAATATAAAACTAAAACTTGATGCTATTTGTGATGTTGGACTTTCATATATTACTTTAGGACAGGCTTCTACAACTCTTTCGGGAGGTGAAAGCCAACGTGTAAAACTTGCAACGGAACTTTCTAAGCGTGATTCAGGTAACACCTTGTTTATCTTGGACGAACCGACTACTGGGCTTCACTTTGAGGATGTAAACATACTTCTAAAAGTTATAAACCGCCTTGTCGACAAAGGAAATACAGTACTTGTGATTGAACACAACCTTGATGTGATAAAGGTTGCTGACTACATCATAGATATAGGTAAAGAAGGTGGTTCTGAGGGTGGGAATCTAGTATGCTATGGAACTCCTGAGAAGATATTAAAAAATACAGACAGTTATACTGCTGTAGAGTTAAGACCGCTTCTTAAAAATACTTTATAAATCTTATAAGTTTCTTATATAGGTTAAATTTATGACAATATAGGAAATTTGAATACTAAATATTAGTAATAATTAATATACTTTGTTATCTTTGTAAAACAATAATCGTTAAATAGATAAGTTATGATGCATATTGATGAAATGAAGTGCCCTCAGAGTCATCGTTGTCCGATGATTCCTGAATGTCCAGTTGGAGCAATCTCACAAGATGGGATTGGATTGCCTATAATTGATACAGGTCTTTGCGCAGGATGTGGTATTTGTGTCCAGATATGTGCAATGCAAGCGGTGTATGAAGATTAAATTAATTAAATTGTAAAATTTTAAAATTATAAAGTTATGGAAAAAGCAAAAGTTTTAGAAGTTATGGAAGCTGCTGGTCAGCCACTTAATGCAGGTAAAATCGTAGAATTATCAGGTTTAGAACGTAAAGTTGTAGATAAAGCAATGAAAGACCTTAAAGCTGATGGTAGTATCGTTTCTCCAAAGCGTTGCTACTGGGAACCTGCTAAAAAAGAATAATAGTATTAAGATACTTATAAAAAGTTTACCGAGATTAGAATTTGTGTTTTATCTCGGTAAACTTTTTTTATTTTATATTAAATTTGGGTAATTACCTTTTATTGTTTTTCAAAAAGAGTTACGAAGATTTAATATACTACAATGTTTTTTGTATATCACCTTTGTTTATTATTCTATGGCTACATAGTTTTATAATTTACAATGCAGAGTTGAGTTCTGTGATCAACCTATTAGAAATTAGTTCTAGTTTTTCAAAGTGCGTAATTAAAAAATATATCGCTCTTTGTTTGTCATTGTTATAAGTGTCAATTTCTAATAATTTAAATCTTATTTTGCTTGATTTGTGGTCGTCTTTTCTCTCCCATTCTAATTTCTCTCCAAATTCCTTTTCAATACCTTCTCGTTGAGAAAATAGAATATCAAATATTTTTTTGTTTAACTCTTTATCTTTATTGCCAATATTAATTTGAACTTGCGCTGAAGTATAGGTTATAGAACAGCTTATATTTATACCCATTCCCAATCCTTTGTTTAGCCAATTTTTTTTCGTTGGTTTAGTATGACAAAGTGAGTTTTCATTTTTTTTGCAAATGGTGATAAAATCCTCCCAAAAAAGTATTCTTTTTTTATGTCTATCAGCTGCTTCTACCAGATTATTTACATCTTCGCTAATTCTTATAGAGTAATCTTTAGCTTTTTTTGCTGGTAATATTTGTTCAAAATCTACAAATAAATGCTCTCCTATTTGATACGGTTTAGCTTTGAAACATTGTATTTTAAGTCCATAGTTCAAAAGCCACAGTACAGTTGACGTAACCTCTTTACGAAAGTTTGCAGCAACTAATATTATTCGTAAAGAGTTTGGTGTATTAATGTCTATATCTTTAATATCTTGACCACCTAAGAAGTCAGATATGTTATCTTCTGCATTTTCGCTTGTGCCAAGATGTTTTTGATATACATTAATTACAGCATCTTTAGTTAAGGTTGAGCAGTAGCTAGCGTATTTAATAGCCTGCCAAGTAACATCACGACCTGAATCATCTAATTTATTCTCAATTATTACTAAGTTGCCATCTTTATCAAGTGCTAGTAAATCTAATCGTTCATGAGTTTCGTTAAAACCAGCAAACTCCTTTTGGATGATGAGTAACTCTTCACCGTCAAAAACATCTGGACTTTTAGCAATCCATTCTTGAAGATGGTTACGTTCTTTAAAATTTAAATCTGAAAATTTCTTTTCTACAAGTTTGTTGATACAATTACTGTTTCTGTCTATACTATACATTATTGTGTTATTGGAAGGGTTAAATGTTAATTTATACAAGGTTAATGTTTTGATCTGTTTGCAAATGTTTTTATGTGCGATATTATCTCTGCTGTATCTGCGAAACATTCCTAAATAACGGGCGATTATTTATAATATTGCCAAACATTACTAATGTTATTTAATTTATTAGCAAAGTGATAAATCTTTATTTCTAGAAATTCCATTAATCAATTATCCCCATTCGTCGCATAAGAAATGATGCATTCAACTTGCTACTAATGCCATTTTTTAACTTGTAGTCAAAAGAAAGAAGCTCACCATCTATCTCTACCTCAAAACAGAAATTAGATACGTAATCGGGAAATTCCTCCTCCATTTTTCCTATGATAAGATCATGAGTCGCTATTATCACAACACCTTGCTGTTTAATTATCTTACGTAATAAACCTAAAGAGCCTTGTTGCTTATCCTTTGTGTTTGTACCTCGGAGTATTTCATCTAGTATTATCATTGATTGAGGTTCAGTTTTAGTGCTTTCTAGTATATTGCTAAGTCGCAATAACTCAGCATAAAAGTAAGATTCTCTATTCATAAGTGAATCTTGAATCTTTATGCTTGAAAGTATCTTTGTAGGAGTAAATACAAACTTCTCAGCACATACAGGAGCTCCATTCATACCCAATATTAGGTTTGCGGCTAATGTACGTAAGAAAGTGCTTTTCCCTGCCATATTAGCACCTGTAATAATTACTACAGCTGGTCTTCCTGATATTTTCATAGAATTGCTAACACGAACATCTAGCGATATTAACGGATGACTCATATTCTGAGCCTTTATATTAAAGTCTCCCTCAACAACTTCTGCATAACAAGTTTCCTCTTTACAGTTGTGAGCGTAAATCCCAAGACCTATAAGAGAATCAACCTGAGTCACTGCATCAAACCATTGTTCTACAGTGTCTTGATGATTTGTTTTCCATTTCAAAAGAGCCGTATAGGTATGGAAATCAAAAAGTAGGAAACCATTAAGAGCTACGGAAATATATGCATCACAGCGGTAGTCAAATCTATTTAATATACCTTTTAGTTTTTGTATGGACTTGCTAGCAGTTTTTTCTAAGGTAGATAATTTTTGTTTCTCCTCTTTAAGTGCTTCGGAATTAAAGTCTGTATTTTCTATTAACTCTATAAGTAAGCTGTATTTATCTAGTATTTTTGCGCTACGACCAAGAAGTGCATGCGCTTTGTTGAGCTTTTTGTTATTGGCAAATACGACAACTAACGATGAGATAAAAGTTAAAGATAACAAAGTGTAAGGCAGGTAGCCTGCAATGCAAAGACCTAGAATAACAAAAGTAATTGTAGGTATTACAAAACGAATTGCGTTTATAAAAGGCTCTTTCGTATTGTCAGTTTTAAGCCATTTAAGTAGGTTGTCTATCTCTGAGCCACTCTCTTTTATCTCTGCACCAATGACAGCGAAATCTTCAATAAAACGAGGTATGTTAGAGAGTTCTTTAATGGACTCTGTTCGAGAGTTTATTATTTCATGATTTAGGTTACATGCCACAAGCGATGCCGCAAAACGACTTTTCCCTCTAATTGTGGTTGAGCGATTAAGGTATTGATAAAGAGAACCTGCTCCAAAGATATCGAAATCTCCACTTAGGTGAGGGTTTAGTTTAGCGAATGTACTTCCATCTTCTCTGAAATTAAATTCATGTTGTAGGGTTTTAATCTCGTCTGAATTAAACTTAATTCTATTTTCAAGTTCCCTTTTTTTATTGACCATTCTTAAGTCATAAAACACTACAGCAATGAATAATACTAAAAAAAGAGTAGCAGATATAGCGTGTAATGTAGTGTAAGTTCCTGTAAATGACAGTATAAGAAAAGTAGTAAAAATTAGGAATACGATAGCCTTACTA
>JAWXTP010000045.1:0-19873 GCA_044433415.1 Rikenellaceae bacterium | reverse complement strand
CCGTGGGAACCACCACGCCTGTATTTATAAAACCCCAAATCTAAAACTTTAAAATTCGAAATCGAATAAAACCAGTTTCTAGAATTCTCCTTAATATAGAACCACTATATTTTCGATTCAACAGCAAAAAATCTCATCACCAATAGCACTCTTAAAAATACACCAATAATTATTTTACCCTACTTAAGTCTCTTGTACAAGAGAAAAATATTACTTATATTTGTGTTATTTATTTAAAAAAGTGAATTATGTTAATGTTAATCGGTGGTATTGGTTCTCAGGAGTTAATACTTATTATAATTGTTTTATTAATACTTTTCGGTGGTTCAAAACTACCTGCATTGATGCGTGGCGCTGGAAAAGGTATTAAAGAGTTTAAAGATGCTATGAATGGTGAAGAAACACCTGTAGAGAAAGAGAAAAAAGACGACACTACAAAAGAAGAAAAATAATGAGCGACGAACTACAGAAAAACGACGATGGGACAGGTATGTCTTTTGGTGAGCACTTTGATGAATTAAGGTCGCGCATCATAAAGTCTGTTATTTTTCTACTTATTTTTGCCGTTATAGCCTTCATATACAAAGGGATAATATTAGATGTTGTATTTGCTCCTTTAAAGGAGGGTTTCCCTACTAACAGGTTCTTTGCCTTTCTTGCAGAGCGCTCTGGTGTGGAAGCTCTAAAGATAAATGCTGGTACTGTAAACATCGTAAACACTCAGATGGCAGGTCAGTTTAACCTACACATCAAATCGTCTTTATTAGGTGCTTTAGTAGTATCTATTCCTTATATTTTGTGGCATGTTTGGTCTTTTATTAAACCTGCACTTGGTTACGAGGCTCAACGTAAGGCTAGATTTTTTGTATTTAACACCTCAGCATGGTTCTTTGTAGGTTTATTGTTTGGCTATTTTATAATTTCACCTTTAGCGGTAAACTTCCTTACATCCTACGACGTAAGTCCTGTTATTACAAACATGATAGATGTAAGTTCCTATCTCTCTAGTGTTTTAGGAGTATCATTTGCGGCTGCATTTATATTTCAGCTCCCCCTAATAGTTAGCATCTTATCATCTGTAGGCATATTAAAATCTGCTATGATGAAAAAATACAGAAAAGTAGCCTTTGCAATCATAGTCATAATATCAGCTATAATAACTCCCCCTGACGTATTCTCACAAATATTAATCGCATTACCCCTTTACGGTCTATACGAATATGGTATAACTATCTGTAAGAAAAAAGAAAAGGCAATTAATCATTAATTACGACAAGCGACAAAATAATGAATCACAACAATCTTTAATCGCTTGTCGCGACCCTGTTTTGACCCAGGCAACTATTTTGCAAAAATCCTCATGCAGCTCGATGCTGCATGAGGATTAACATTAGCGTCCACGACTGTTCGCTTTTTCCAAGAATGGTTCATATTTGCGGCGTTTCAAGGCATTTTAAGCGGAGCAGCCTCGACGGCTGTGAGCATTGAAATGCCTTGAAAGGTCGCAAAGATGAGCCGTTATTGGGAAAAGCCTGAAACCATGTCTCAAAACTACTTCCAAGTCATCTCGTAATCGCCACCACCAAATATTGAGTAATAAGGATTCTGATAAAGCACTGCTGAATCCCAGTTAGTACTACCATCCTCATTATTAGTTGTAGTGATAAGAATCTCAGCAGCAGGAATAGCTGTTAAGTAACGAGGTACTTGCCAGTTATAACCATCATATAAAGAGTGAGTAGTCACAAGTCTATAAGGACGTACATAGTCACTTTCAGATTCTGGACTCATAGAATTTAAATTTGCTGCAGTGTACTCATCACTATTTCGTAAGTCACCACCCCAGAAGTTACAACCTTCAGGAATGTAATTCTCAACTTGGTCAAGAGCTCTCCAACGTTTAAGGTCATTCCAACGGAAACCCTCAGCCATTAACTCAACACGACGTTCACGACGAATGTTGTAAAGTGTAGCATCAATAACAGAACCTGCTGAATATTTAGCCCAGTCAACTTCTTGATTCATATCTGTAGCAGCGATAGTTTCATCTACAGAACCAGTAATACCAGCACGAGTACGAAGCGCATTCCAGTAAGTTAAACAGTTACCACCTAAATTACCATTTTTCATGTAGTAAGCCTCCATGTAGTTAAGGTAAGCCTCAGCAGCTCTAAAGATTACGAAACCTGCATAAGATTTACTATTAGCTGATTCTTTAAATATACCACCGTGGTCATTAATGTTATAACTATAAGTTTTACGATTACGGTAACCTGTAGCATCTTTAATTTTAGTGTTTGTATCGAAAAGGTCTGGAGCATTGAAGTAAGTAACAGTGTTACCTGCTGCTAAATCAGCTGCATTATAAGTCCAGTAAGGACTATCATTGTTAAACATAAACAGTTGTAAACGTTGGTCACGGTTTTTCACAACATCGTTAAGACTTAAGTCACCTTGATATTCAGCTTGACCTTGTGTTGAATAGATAGGAAAACCACCTTCTGTAAGGTAAGTATTAACAGCATCCTTTGTGAAACCACAACCACCACCAGCACGAATATAAGAAGAAGCAGTGTGATATAAGCTATAATCAGCACTATAATCTTTCCACATTAGAACTTCAGGGTAAACTGAAGGATCGTCAACTGCGAACATTTCGAAATAGTCATTCCAACCGTTAGCTTGACCATTTGAAGGCTCTATAACACCTGAGTTAGGAGTCAAAACAACGTTACTTGCCACTTGTTCTGAAGCAGAAATAGCTTCACCTAAGAAGAAGTCAACTTCTTTTTCAAGAGTTGTTGTTCCGTTAGGAATGCTATATTCTGGATAGTAACAGTAACCTTTACCTTCACCTGGCCAACCTGCACCACCAGGTACGAAAGCTGTACCTGCGTGATATTTTAACCAAGAAGCCTCAAATAAAGCAACACGTGATTTAAACAGTAAAGCTACATTTTTAGTGATACGGTTTTTGTCATGAAAATTATCAAACAACATATCGATAGCCTTATCTAAGTCACTAAGAATAAAACGAGCTACCTCATTACGAGGGAAACGTCTTTCTGCTTGTACAAGAGTCTCTAGTTCGTCAGGAAGAACCTCTGTAATAATAGGATGGTCACCAAAAGATACCAATCTATTAAAATATTGTTGAGCTCTAATGAAGTACATCTCACCTAAGTATTGATCTACTGTTGTAGAAGGAGTAAGTTTACCCTCTGCTAAACGCTCTTCTACTTTTTCAAAGAAATAGTTAGCATTACGAATAGTTGTGAAAGTCCAACCACCCGAAGCAGGTGTAGTGTATACATTCTCTTTCCAGTAAGTCTGAGGATTCACAGCTGATGAAACTATATTATCCGAACCATATTCTTGGTAAGGACCTGGACCAGTGTGATAATCATACGCATAAGGTGCTGAGAAAGAATAACATTTGATAGTATAAGCTGCTAAGTCAGCTTCTGTCGAAAAATAATCAGCATCTGTTAATTCGTCAAGTGGAGTCATCTCTAAATAATTATTACAAGAGCTAACCGCAAATACGCTTGACAATAGGCCTAAACCTATAAAATATTTTTTTATATTTAATCTCATCTTTATAAGTATTAGAAGTTAATATTTACTCCAAGAGACAAAGTTCTTGAAAGTGGATAAATTTTACCTATACCACCTGAACCAGATAATGCTTCTGGGTCAAAGAAGTCAGCCATAGGAGAGAATGTCAATAAGTTATCAGCTGAGAAATAAATTCTTAAAGAAGATACACCTATTTTCTCTAAGTTAGCTTCAGATAGAGAATAACCTAGTTGTAAGTTTTTCAAACGTACATAAGCAGCGTTTTCTAAATATCTAGTTTGTACTTTTTGGTTTTGAGCGTAACTTGTGAAAGTTGGTGCTGCATAATAAGCATCATAGTTAGCACCTAGAGGAGATGTTTCATCTCTCCAGAAGTCCATATGCTCGTCAAAACACATTGACTGTTGGAAGTTATTCCACACACCGAAGTAGTATTGTTGAGTAGAAGTACCAACACTATAGTCACGTTTACCTACACCTTGCCAGTACATACTTAAGTCAAACCATTTGTAGCTAAAGTCCATCGAAATACCAAAACAATATCTAGAAGTACTGTTACCAATAACTCTATAGTCACCAGAATCTTCTAATGTACCTTCACCTGTAGAAACTTCACCGTCACCGTCAATATCACGATACATGATATCACCAGCACCAAAGTTAGAACCTAGAGCTGTTTGTTTAGAAGCATCAAGGTGAGCTTGCATTTCTGCATCAGTTTGAGCAATACCTACTGTTTCATAACCCCAAATTTCACCTACTTTTTTACCAGCATACCAAGTACTAATAGAGTTAGTAAAGTTGTTATATTTTGTAATTTCTTGTTGTGCGTCATAGATAGTACCTCTAATACCATATTTGAAATCACCAATTTTGTCTCTCCATGCTAATTCAAGTTCCCAACCGTAAGATTTCATCTCAGCATTGTTAGTGTCAGGAACATCAGTACCAAGAGTTAAAGGAAGGTCGTCAGCAGGTCCAATCATATCAGAAGTGATACGTTCGAAGTAACCACCACCACCTGTTAAACGATTATTAAACATTGCGAAGTCAAGACCTACCTCATAGGAAGTAACTGTCTCCCAAGTTAAAGATGTACTAATAAGATCTGGAGCAGCTGCAGTATTTTGTTTAGCACCGTCATACATCCAGCCACTATTACTTAAACCTGTAGACATTGTTGCATAGAAAGGATAGAAACTAGAAGTATTAGTATTACCTAACTGACCCCAAGAAGCTCTCAGTTTAAGTGTAGATACTACATCTTTAAGAGGCTCAAAGAAATCTTCCTTTGCGATATTCCAACCTAAAGAAGCTGAAGGGAATACTGCCCAACGTACGTCTTCTATGAAACGAGAAGTACCATCATAACGTGCATTAAGTTCTAATAGATATTTACCTTTATAGTCATAATTAAGACGACCAAAGAAACCTGCTGTAGCCCATGTTTTATAACCTGCCGCAATACCTGACTCAACAAAAGAGTTAGAAGTATTGATAGTTGGAAGATTAGGAGTCACAAGGTCTTGAGCAGTGATTTTCATATTTCTATAATCATAATACTCAGTATTAAAACCACCTAGGATTTTAAAAGTATGACCTTTATACTCTTTGGTATAGTCAGAAAACAAGTTGAAAGTATAGAAATCTGTAGAATAAGCATTTTCAACAATTTGACTGTAACCAGCAGCTGTACTACCACCAATAAATTCAACTTCTTGAGGAGTACCTGTAGCATCATAATCATAAACAGGTAGAATTTCTTGGTGAGTGTGATAGTTAGTAATTTTCATACTACCTTCTGCTGTGATATTCCATCCCTTAAGAGGAGTTGCTACTAATCTAATTTGATTTATGTTAATATCAGTTTCTTTAGTAGTGTCACCACCTTCTACCATTTTACTGTAAACTGTAGTACCTGATAAATAACCATTATCATCATAGATAGGGCTATTAGGTTTCGCACTATTAATAGAGTGATAGAAGTTACCACTATTATAAGTTAAGTAAGTTGGTTGGTCGTAGTTAGTACGATTCCATTTACTAGTGTAAGTAAGTTTTAACCAATCAGTAAGTTTTGCATTAATACGTCCTGTTAAGTTATAACGTTTCATACTTTCTTGGTCTTCATAAACAAGAATACCATTTTGTTTAGTGTATTGAGCACTTACATAGTAGTCAAAGTTATCTGAACCTCCAGTGATACTAAGGTTTTGGTCGTGAGACATTACCATAGATCTATAGAAGTAATCATGCCAGTCAGAGTTAGCATTAGTATACTGGTAGTTTTTCCAAGAAGTACCATCACTATCTACAACACCTGTAGTTTTTAAAGTACCATTTTGGTAAGCTAAGATACGCTCTACAGTGTCTGTATCATAAGTATCACCAGAACCATCATTATTACTAGCTATGTTCATTACTTGAGCATAAGTGTAAGAATCAACAGTGTGAGGAAGGTTGATAGGTGAGTTAAAACGGAAATTAGAAGAATAGTTAATTTTCGCTTTACCACTGGTACCTTCTTTAGTTGTGATAAGAATAACACCAAATGCAGCACGAGAACCATAGATTGAAGCCGATGCAGCATCTTTAAGTACAGAAATACTAGCGATATCATTAGGATTCACTGTGTTCATATTACCTTCAACACCGTCGATAAGAACAAGTGGAGAGTCACTAGAATTGTCATCAATAGTACCAGTACCACGGATATTAAAATTCATCTCACTAGCTACCTCACCACCACTACTACTTACAGTGAAGTTAAGTCCTGGGATAAGACCTTGAAGAGCTGAACTTACGTCTTTTGTTGGACGAGCCTCGATAGCATCACCCTCAATCATACTTACAGCACCTGTAACGTTAACTTTCTTTTGAGTACCGAAACCTACTACTACTACTTCATCAACTGCAAGAGCATCAGCTACAAGTGTAATACCGTAAACTGTTTTTGTGTCAATTGTGAAACTTTGAGATGTGAAACCTAGGTAAGATGCTGTGAAAATATCACCTTTTGAGGCTTCTAGAGCAAAGGTGCCATCATACGATGATACAACACCGTAAGTAGAACCTTCTTTGATGATAGTTACACCAATTAATGGTTCACCTGCTTCATCTGTAATTTTACCAGTAACTGCGAAAGACTGGTCTACTTCATTTTCATTTGTTACTTTTGTAAATGCGTCGCTTGCGTACGAAGGTGCTGATGTATACATCGACATTCCTATCACGAGCGCACCTGCGAAGAATTTCCCTAACATATTCCCCGCATTAGTTAAGTAATTGTCATTCATAAATTTAAAAATTTTGTTGGTTTATTTTCTGATTTTTAATCATTTAAAAATCATTTCATACGTACAATTTTGTTTCTTTTTTAATTTGTTCTCTTCATTGGCAAATTCATTTATTTATAAAAAATCATTCTATAGTTCTCCCTAATTAATTGAACTATAAAATAAAATATATAACACGTATTGCAAAAAAAAATGAGATTCCCCTAAATTAACTTGATAGACACTATACACCTATAGCTAGCAAATGAAAATTGCTTGAAATTCCCCCTTTAATAAATCCAATACATTATTAAACATCCCCATGTTTTGTCATTGTAAAACTTCCGAAACCTTTCCCTAAATTTCATAGTTCTACATTAACAAATGTAATGTTGTAAAAAATTTTAATTATTTCCCTAATACTTCTTATTTAACAACTATTCCCTTTAGTTGTTATTTGTAAATTTCTAAAAACATTTATTTATAAAATGCAACAAAGCGATATATACTGCTTACGCATTCTTTAAAAAAAACATTCTTCACTTTTAAATATGGTTCAAATCTAAGAAAAACTATACGATTTTCCAACTTTTTATTAAATTTTATTTACATTTTTTTAAATATTATTTATCTTTTTTTAAAAAAACACACTAAACATCAAGACTTCAATAATTTAAAAGATTTAAAAAAAAAGCACTTTTTTTTAAAAAAAGTCTTAAAAATATTCAAAATCAAGCACTTTTAGAGACAAAAATCAGAATTAAAATTTTGTTTTTTTTATAAAATAATTACTTTTTTGCAAAAAAATTCTTTAATTTTAAAGTATTTCTAGTAAAAAAGCCCGTGCAACAAAAGTCGCACGGGCTTTTTATTATAAAGTTTCTAAACGAAACTTAAAGATTATTCCCAAGTTGAATCATAAGTAGCATCTGCTGTACTTGGCCAGTAAGGATTTTGGTAAAGTATAGCTGAGTCATAATCAAATGAACCATCTTCATTAGTTGAACAAGTCATAGCAATTTCGTCTGCTGGAAGTGGTTGTAGGTAGTAAGGAATACCCCAGCTATAACCTTGATACATATCATTAGTTGATACTTTCATATAAGGAATTAGATAGTTACCTAAATCTGGAGACGATATATTAGCTGTTACAGACCCTGAATTATCAAGTAATGCAGGGTTTATACCTACAACAGAAAAAGCATCTTTATTTTCGTCTGCCATGTACTCATTATAAGCAGCTACACCATCATCATACATTTTTTCCCAGAAGTTACAACCTTTAACAGTATATTTGTTAGCATCGTTGATTTGGTCAAGAGCTCTCCAACGTTTAAGATCGCTCCAACGGAAACCTTCACACATAAGCTCTAGACGACGTTCACGACGAATATTGTAAAGCATAGCTGGTACTTGCTGACCTGCTGAGTAAACACCCCAGTCATCTTCTTGATTAAGATCTGTTGCAAGAACTGTTGCATTATAGTCAGTACTTACTCCTGCACGTTCACGAATCTGAGCCCAGTAACCAGCAGCTGTTCCATCAATTGATGTACCACCGTTTGCCATACAACTAGCTTCCATATAGTTAAGAAGCGCTTCAACACCACGGTAAATAATCCAACCAGCATCACTAAATACAGCACCTTGTGCACCACAAGCACCTTTTTCAGGATCGTAAGTATAATATTTACGAGAACGGTAACCTGTAGGGTCAATATTACCAGCATTAGTCTCAGTAAATGTTGGGTAACCAAATAACACACCATCACCTGATGTACCTTCTAGGGCTCTTAATGAACTATGACCATATACAAATAGTTGTAAACGACCATCACGATCTTGTTTTACCATATCTAAGTCAGTATCACCTTGATAACCAGAAGCAGCATCATACCATGGAAGACCATTCTCCATTAGGTAAGTGTCGATAGTACTTTTTGTAAGACCATAAGCCGTACCTATATACATACGATCTTGACCTGCAGCAAGAACACTTAAGTCAGAATCATAGTCTTTCCACATTAATACCTCAGAAATTCCTGACATATCCTCAGCTGTATACATTTCATAATAGCTATTCCAACCACTGTAAGAACCACCATCATTAGCACTCTTAGGCTCGTATACTCCAGAGTTAGCTGTTAAAGTTATACCATCAGCAACTTCTTTTGCTGCTGCCATACATTCTGACAAGAAGAAATCTACTTCAGCATCAATATCAATTGTGAAACCTGCATTGTAAGAAGCATCAGCACCTGGCCAACCTGCACCACCTGGTACGAAAGGTGTACCTTTGTGGTAAGTTAACCATGAAGCTTCGTATAAAGCAACACGTGATTTAAGTAATAAAGCAACATTTTTTGTAATTCTATTTTTATTACTAAAGTTATCCTGTAGTAAATCAATAGCTTTATCAAGATCTTCAAGAATGAAACGAGCTACCTCATTACGTGGTCTACGTTCACTTGCTGCAACTAATGTAGACATATCATCAGGAAGAACCTCTGTTACTATAGGGAAGTCACCATAACTTTGTAGTTTACTATAATATTGAAGTGCTCTAAGGAAGTAAACTTCACCAATATAGTGATTAACATTAGCTGTTTCAGCTAAACGACCTTCTTCAATTCTCAAAGGAACATAATATAAGAAGTAATTGCATTGACGTATAGTTGAAAAACTGTAAGTAGTTGATGTACTAGTTGTTTTAGCAGTATAAGGTAACCACAATGCTGTGCTTCCTGAACCACCTAAAACAACATTATCTGTATTTGCATCGGTTGTTAAACCTGGTAAATCGTAAGAACTTGTACCTGGCGCTGTAAACGAATAATTCTTAAGCGAAAAAGCCGCTAAATCTGATTCTGTAGTAAAAAAGTCATCTACAGTAACTTTATCAAGTGGAGTTTTACTCAAGAAATCTTCGCACGAACTTAACGTAATAACACCAGTAAATAGACTAAAGCCTACAAGTAATTTATTTATATTTTTTATCATTTTGTTAAGTATTAGAAGTTAATATTTATACCAGCTGAAAGAGTTTTCGATAGAGGGTAAATTTTACCATCACCTGTACTATAAGCACCTGAAAGCGCTTCAGGGTCAAGTATAGAAGTTAACGATGTAAATGTTAACAAGTTATCAGCTGACACATATACTCTTAGATAAGAAATACCAATTTTACTTATCACTTTCTCTGGTAATGTATAACCTACCTGTATATTTTTCATACGTAAGTAAGAAGCATCTTGTAAAAAGTGTGTTTGGTATTGTTGGTTTTTAACATTAGTCAAAGGACGACAATAGTAAGCGTCATGGTTTGTACCATAACCATAAGTATCAACTAATGCGTTGTACTCAGGGTCACGCCAGAAATCAAGGTGCTCTTCGTAGTTAGTAGATTGAGCTACAGAGTTACCACCACCAAAGAAGTAAGTAGAAGCTGGAGATGGAGCATAGTCTCTTTTACCTACACCTTGGAAATAAACACTCATATCAAATTCTTTATATGAAGCATCTACTCTAAGACCATAAGTGTAACGAGGAGTTGTGTTACCAATAACTGTTCTGTCACCAGAATCATCAAGAGTGTTAGCACCAGTATTTACATAACCATCACCATTTAAGTCAGCATACATCATATCACCTGCTGTCCATGTACCACTATTGATATTTGTTTGACTAGTTGTTGCAATGTGAGCATCCATTTCAGCTTTAGAGTTTGCGATACCTATAGAAGTATAACCCCAAATTTCACCTATCATTTTACCATCATAGTAATCAGATATGCTTCTTGTAACATTATTGTAGCTTAATACTTTTGATTGAGCATCAGAAATAGTACCTCTCACACTATAAGAGAAATCACCAATTTTGTCTCTCCAAGCAAGCTCAAGTTCCCAACCATAAGCCTTCATGTCACAGTTATTAGTATCAGGAACATCTGTACCAAGAATTGCAGGAAGTTCATTTGCAGGACCTACCATGTCCTTTGTAATACGCTCGAAATAACCTACAGAACCTGTAAGACGGTTATTAAGCAGTGCGAAGTCTAAACCTAAATCATAAGTTTGAATAGATTCCCAAGTAAGTGTAGAACTAACAAGAGCTGGCGCTGTAGCTACTGTTGAGTAAGCTCCATCAAGTAACCATGTATTAGTATAGCCTAAAGTCATAGCTGAATATGTAGGGTATGCCGATGAAGTTCTAGAGTTACCTAAAGAACCCCAAGAAGCTCTAATTTTAAGATTTGAGAATAAATCTGCTGCTGGTTCAAAGAATTTCTCTCTAGCAATATTCCAACCTACAGAAACTGAAGGGAAAAGAGCCCATTTAGCATCATCCTCAAAACGAGAAGTACCATCATAACGCATGTTAAACTCAGCAAAATATCTACCTTCATAGTCATAGTTGATACGACCAAAGATACCTACTGTAGACCATTGAGTGTAAGCATCGTCAATATAGTCACTCTCAAGTGCAGTTGAAAGAGAAGGAACCGCAGGAGTGATAAGGTCAGTTTTGTAACCACCTAAGTAGTTATAATCTGAAGATTCTGTATTGATACCACCTAATATTTTTAGATTATGTTTACCAAAAGATTTTGTGTAGTCAGAGTAAAGATTGGCAGTGATTCTATCTGTTTTTGCTCTACTTTCTGTAACTTTAGTATAACCTGCTGCTAAAATAGAGTTAAAAGAATAAGCTACTGCTTGACCAGCTGCATTATACTGATAAACTGGCAAAATCTCATCATGAATTGTATTATGAGTTGTTTGGTAAGTTCCCTCAGCTACGATTCTCCATCCATCAAGAGGTTTAGCAATTAATTGAACTTGGTTACTTGTTACAGCAGTAGTAGTTTCGTTATTACCACCATTCATTAAACGTTCATAACTAGTACCTTGTGAATATTCACCATCAGGATTATAAATAGGTTGTGTTACAGCCATTTTATTAATTTGGTGATAGAATAAACCTGAGTTAGTCTCTAAATAAGCAGGTGCAGTGTGATATTTAGTAACAAATTTACCTGTATAGTTCATATCTAACCAAGGTTTTACTTTCACGCTTACACGAGCATTTAAATTATAACGATTTAAATATTCATTATTAGTGTAGATAAGACCATTTTGATTAAGGTACTGACCACTAACAGAGTAAGTAATACCATCATTACCACCGCTAATGCTTAAATTGTGTTCTTGAGAAGCAACCCAATCATCATAAGTAAAGTCAAACCAATCTGTATTACCAAAAGTAGTAACTGTATTTACAGCATAAAGACCTGAAGATAATACGATAGTACCATAATCAATCTCTCCGTTTTGGAACTGTAAAATTTTCTCTAGAGTCTCAGCGCTATAAGACTGAGCATTACCAGAGTTAGTATTTTGGATATTTTTGAAAGTTGCGTAAGTGTAAGAATCATTTAGATCAGGAAGCGCCATTGCATCATTAAAACGCACGTTACCAGAATAGCTAATTTTAGCTTTACCAGCAGTACCTTTTTTAGTTGTAATAAGAACCACACCAAAAGCAGCACGAGAACCATAAACTGCTGATGATGAAGCATCTTTAAGTACAGAAATACTTTCAATATCATTAGGATTCACAAGGTCCATACTTGATTCAATACCATCAACAAGTACAAGTGGAGAGTCATCAGAGTTACCGATAGTACCAGTACCACGGATACTCATATTCATAGATGAAGAAACCTCACCACCACCAGTAGACTGAGTTAGGATAAGACCTGGTATCATACCTTGTAAGGCATTACTTACGTCTTTTACAGGGCGGCTTTCTAGTGCATCACCTGTAATCATACTTACAGCACCTGTAACGTTAACTTTCTTTTGAGTACCGAAACCTACTACAACAACTTCTTCTGCTGCGATACCGTCTGTTGTTAAAGTAATGTTATAAACTGTTTTTGTGTCAACTGTGAATTCTTGCGAAGCATAGCCTATGTAAGAAGCTGTGAACACGTCTCCCTTAGATGCTTCTAAAGTAAAACTACCATCGTAAGTAGTTACTGCACCATAAGTTGAGCCATTTTTGATTACAGTTACACCTATTAAAGGCTCACCTGTTTCATCTAAGATTTTACCAGTAATTGCGAAAGACTGGTCTACTTCATTTTCGTTTGTTACTTTTGTAAATGCGTCACTTGCGTACGTTGGTGCAGATGCATACATAAACATCCCTACCACTAGCGCACATGCAAAGAATTTTCCTAACGCACCCCTTTTGTTAGTTAAGTAATTGTCATTCATAAATTTATTATTTTGTTGGTTAATTTGTTGATTTTTATGTATATAAAAATCATTCATACGTACATTTTGTTTCTTTTTTAGTTAGTTTATTCCATTGGCAGTTCCATTTATTTTATAAAAATTATTTTAATCAACACATAATAATATATTCAACTTTGTAAAAAAATGAGACTTCCATATACTACATACTTCTAAATAACAATCATTAAAATGATTGAGACTACCCCAAATTAACTACATTACTCACCTCACAAATGAATACACAGATCTAAATGAAATTCTTTCCCTTAATTTCATTACTACATATTACACTCCTTTAAGGTGTGTTTTAAAATATATTTATATTATTTCCCTAATATTTCTTCTAAATCAACTATAAAAGTATAGTTATATTTCTATAAATTTCTCAAACATTTATTAAAAAAAATACGATATTATTCAACTCACGTATTTTCTAAAAAGAAACGTTCTTCACTTTTAATTCGTGCTCAAAACTAAGAAAAAGTATACGAATTTCCAAATTTTAACTTAATTTTATTTACATTTATTCATATTTATTCCAACTAAAAAAATAACAACATTTACAACAATTAGTTGTACACCAACTCATTACATTTCACACAAATACAAATTTCTCAAAACAAAAAAATATTCTGATAATTAACAAATTTTATGAATTCTGGCTACATACTAAAAAAAGCCCGTGCAACAAAAGTCGCACGGGCAATTATTATAAAGTTTCTAAACGGAACTTAAAGATTATTCCCAAGTTGAATCATAAGTAGCATCTGCTATACTTGGCCAGTAAGGATTTTGGTAAAGTATTGCTGAATCATAATCAAATGAACCATCATCATAAGTAGAACAAGTCATAGCAATTTCGTCTGCTGGAAGTGGTTGTAGGTAGTAAGGAATACCCCAACTGTAACCGTCATACATGTCATTATTAACAGTAGTTTTTTGATAAGGACGTACATAGTTACCTAAATCAGGTGATGAAATATTAGCTGTTACTGTAGCTGACCAGTCTAATAATGCTGGGTTGAAACCTTCAACTATGAAAGAGTTAAAGTCTTCAGAATAATTAGCACCATTATCAGCAGCTACATAGGCAGCGTTATATACTGCGTAAGCAGCCACACCTTCATCATACATTTTTTCCCATAAGTTACAACCTTCAACTACATATTTGTTAGCATCATTGATTTGGTCAAGAGCTCTCCAACGTTTAAGGTCGCTCCAACGGAAACCTTCACACATAAGCTCTAGACGACGCTCACGACGTATGTTGTAAAGCATCTCTGGAATTTGCACTCCAGCTGAATAAACAGCCCAGTCATCTTCTTTGCTAAGATCTGTTGCAGCAACTGTTGCAGCATAATCAGTACTAACACCTGCACGTTGACGGATTTGAGCCCAATATGTAGCAGCTGTTCCGTCGATTGATGTACCACCGTTAGCCATACAACTAGCTTCCATATAGTTAAGAAGAGCTTCAACACCACGATAGATAATCCAACCTGCATCACTAAATGTAGCACCACCATTACCTGCGGCACCTTTAGTAGTGTCATAAGTATAATATTTACGGTTACGATAACCTGTAGGGTCGATGTTACCAGCATTAGTTTGTGTAAATGTTGGGTAACCAAAAACGAAACCATTACCAGAATAACCTTCAATACCTCTTAAAGAACTGTGGCCATATACGAATAATTTTAAACGGCCATCACGATCTTCTTTTACGATATCTAAGTCAGTGTCACCTTGATAACCTGAAGCTGCATCATACCATGGAAGACCATTTTCCATTAGATAAGTATCAATAGCACTTTTTGTAAGACCATAAGCTGAACCTATACACATACGGTCTTGACCTGCTGCTAATACGTTAAGATCTCTATCATAATCTTTCCACATTAACACCTCAGAAATACCTGACATATCTTCTGCAACAAACATATCAAAGTAGCTATTCCATCCATCGATAGAACCACCGTCATTAGAAGCTTTAGGCTCATAAACTCCAGAGTTAGCTGTTAAAGAAATACCATCAGCAACTTCTTTTGCTGCTGCCATACATTCTGAAAGGAAGAAAGAAATTTCAGAATCAATATCAATAGAGAAATCAGAGTTATAACTCATACTAGCACCTGGCCAGCCTGTACCACCTGGTACAAAAGCAGTACCTTTGTGGTAAGTTAACCATGAAGCCTCATATAAAGCAACTCGAGATTTTAGTAACTGAGCAACATTCTTTGAAATTCTATTTTTGCTACTAAAGTTATCTTGTAATCTAGAAATAGCCTCATCTAAATCTTCAAGAATGAAACGAGCTACTTCATTACGTGGTTTACGCTCACTTGCTGCAACTAGTGTTTCCATATCATCAGGAAGAACCTCTGTTACTATAGGGAAGTCACCATAACTTTGTAGTTTACTATAATATTGAAGTGCTCTAAGGAAGTAAACTTCACCAATATAGTAATTAACATTAGCTGTTTCAGCTAAACGACCTTCTTCAATTCTCAAAGGAACATAATATAAGAAGTAATTGCATTGACGTATAGTTGAAAAACTGTAAGTAGTTGATGTACTAGTTGTTTTAGCAGTATAAGGTAACCACAATGCTGTGCTTCCTGAACCACCTAAAACAACATTATCTGTATTTGCATCGGTTGTTAAACCTGGTAAATCGTAAGAACTTGTACCTGGCGCTGTAAACGAATAGTTTTTTAGCGAAAAAGCTGCTAAGTCGGCCTCTGTAGTAAAGAAGTCATCTACAGTTACTTGATCTAAAGGTGTTTTACTCAGGAAATCTTCGCAAGAACTCAACGTAATTACACTGGTAAATAGACCAAAGCCTATAAGTAATTTATTTATATTTTTTATCATTTTGTCAAGTATTAGAAGTTAATGTTTATACCAGCAGAAAGAGTTTTCGATAGAGGGTAAATTTTACCATCACCTGTACTATAAGTACCTGAAAGCGCCTCTGGGTCTAGTAAAGAAGATAATGAAGTAAATGTAAGTAAGTTGTCACCTGATACATAAACTCTTAAATAAGAAATACCTACTTTGCTTAAGACTTTCTCTGGAATAGTATAACCAACTTGTAAGTTTTTCAAACGAAGATAAGAAGCATCTTGTAAGAAGTGTGTTTGATATTGTTGGTTTTTACTGTTTGTCAATGGACGACAGTAGTAAGAATCGTGATTTGTACCATAACCATAAGTATCAACTAAAGTGTTGTACTCTGGGTCACGCCAGAAGTCAAGGTGCTCTTCACAGTTCATAGATTGAGCTACAGTGTTACCACCACCGAAGAAATAAGTAGAAGCTGGTGATGGAGCATAATCTCTTTTACCAACACCTTGGAAGTAAACACTCATATCAAAGTTTTTGTATTCAGCGTCTATTTTAAGACCGTAAGTATAACGAGGAGTTGTATTACCGATGATAGTTCTATCACCAGAATCATCAATAGTGTTAGCACCTGTACTGATAGTACCATCACCATTTAAGTCAGCATACATCATATCACCTGCTGTCCATGTACCACTATTAATATTAGATTGACTTGTTGTTGCAAGGTGAGCATCCATCTCTGCTTGAGAGTTTGCAATACCTATAGAAGTATAACCCCAAATTTGACCTATTTTCATACCATCATAGTAGTCAGAAATACTTCTTGTAACATTATTATAACTTAACACTTTTGATTGAGCATCTGAAACTGTACCTCTAACACTATAAGAGAAATCACCAATTTTGTCTCTCCAACCAATTTCAAATTCCCAACCGTAAGCCTTCATATCACAGTTATTAGTATCAGGAACGTCAGTACCAAGAATTGCAGGAAGCTCATTTGCAGGACCTACCATGTCTTTTGTGATACGTTCGAAGTAACCCATAGAACCAGTAAGACGATTATTGAACATTGCAAAGTCTAAACCTATATCATAAGTCTGAATAGATTCCCAAGTAAGTAAAGCACTAACTAGAGATGGAGAAGTTGCTACTGTTGAATAAGCACCATCAATTAACCAAGTGTTAGTATAACCTAAAGTCATTGAAGAGTAAGTAGGGTAAGCTGAAGATGTTCTAGAGTTACCTAGAGAACCCCAAGAAGCTCTTAGTTTAAGAGTTTGGAATAAGTCAGCTGCTGGTTCAAAGAAATCTTCTTTTGCCATGTTCCAACCTAAAGAAAGAGAAGGGAAAAGAGCCCATTTTGAATCATCCTCAAAACGAGAAGTACCATCATAACGGATGTTAGCCTCTACTAAGTATTTACCTTCATAGTCATAGTTAAGACGACCAAAGAAACCTACTGTAGACCATTGTGAATAAGCATCGTCAATATAGTCATTCTCTAGTGCTGTAGAAAGAGAAGGTACTGCAGAAGTGATAAGGTCTGTTTTGTAACCTCCTAAGTAGTTATAGTCTGAAGACTCAGTATTAACACCACCTAAGATTTTAAAGTTGTGACCACCAAAAGATTTAGTATAGTCAGAGTAAAGATTGGCAGTGATTCTATCTGTTGTAGCTCTAGTTTCTGTTACTTTAGTGTAACCTGCTGCTAAGATAGAGTTGAAAGAGTAAGCTACAGCTTCACCATAAGCATTGTATTGGTATACTGGTAAAATCTCATCGTGAGTAGAAACTTGTGTACTTTTGTAAGTACCCTCAGCTGTGATTCTCCAACCTGGAAGTGGTTTAGCTACTAATTGAATTGTATTAGTTGTAACTTTAGTACTTGTTTCATTGTTACCACCATTCATTAAACGCTCATAACTAGTACCTTGAGAATATTCACCATCAGGGTTATAGATAGGTTGTGTCACAGCCATTTTATTAATTTGGTGATAGAATAAACCTGAGTTAGTTTCTAGATAAGCAGGAGCTGTGTGGAACTGAGTAGTGAATTTACCTGTATAGTTAATATCTAACCAGTCATTAGCTTTAATATTAACACGTGCATTCAAGTTATAGCGATCTTGATATTCATTATTTGTATAAATAAGACCGTTTTGGTTAAGGTACTGACCACTGATAGAGTAAGTAATACCTTCATTGCCACCACTGATGCTTAAATTGTGTTCTTGAGAGGCAACCCAATCATTGTAACTAAAGTCAAACCAGTCAGTATTACCGAAAGTAGTAGTAGTATTTACAGCGTAAAGACCTGTAGATAATACGATAGTACCATAATCGATTTCACCGTTTTGGAATTGGATGATTTTCTCTAGAGTCTCATCACTATAAGATTGAGCGCCACCAGAGTTAGTGTTTTGAATGTTTTTGAAAGTTGCGTAAGTGTAAGAATCATTTAGGTCAGGAAGCGCCATTGCATCATTAAAACGCACGTTACCAGAATAGCTGATTTTAGCTTTACCAGCAGTACCTTTTTTAGTTGTGATAAGAATCACACCAAATGCAGCACGAGAACCGTAGATAGCTGATGAAGATGCATCTTTAAGTACAGAGATACTTTCGATGTCATTAGGGTTAACTAAGTTCATGCTTGCTTCAACACCGTCAACGATAATAAGTGGAGAGTCATCAGAGTCACCAATAGTACCTGTACCACGAATACTAACGTTCATAGATGAAGAAACTTCACCACCACTAGTAGATTGTGTTAAGATAAGACCTGGTATCATACCTTGTAGGGCATTACTAACGTCTTTTGTTGGACGACTTTCTAACGCATCGCCTGTAATCATACTTACAGCACCTGTTACGTTAACTTTCTTTTGAGTTGCAAAACCTACAACAACTACTTCGTCAGCTGCAAGGGCATCTGCTACCAAAGTAATGTTGTAAATTGTTTTTGTGTCAACTGTGAAATCCTGAGATGTAAAACCTAGATAAGATGCTGTGAAGACATCACCTTTAGAAGCTTCAAGTGTAAAGCCACCATCATAAGTAGTTACAGATCCATAAGTAGAACCCTTTTTGATAACTGTAACACCTATTAAAGGCTCACCTGATTCATCTAAAATCTTACCAGTGATTGCGAAACTTTGGTCGGCTTCATTTTCGCTTGTTACTAAGGTAAATGCGTCATTTGCATACGATGGAGTCAATGTAAACATTGCCATACCTAATACTAACGCACACGCGAAGGATTTTCTTACTGTATCCCCCTTGTTAGTTAAGTAAATTTTACTCATAAATTTAAAGGTTTTTGGTTAAGTTTGTTAAAATTGTTTATATATTATCTATTAAATCAATTAAAGATATTATTCATTTATTTTGGTTATTTTCATTAAATAGTAAAAAATAAAATAGCCGCAGTTGGTTAGACTTTTCGACTATTCAATATTTCTAATTTCAAAGAAATATTTAATTTTCACTACTAATTAAAGTCCAAAAGTAACAAAAAGAATATGATTTTCCAAATTTTATTAAAATTATCTTTATTTTTTTTAACATTCACACATAATAAAACAGCACACTAATACGTTAACCAAAACTCGTAACAATTTAATAATCAACACAATAAAATCAATTTATATTTCGTTAACATTTTCTTAATAAAAATTAACAAAATACCGCGTCTTTCTCAAAATATGTTGTAAAATATTTATCGATTATTTAGCACTTGTTGCGATTGATTATTAATCATTGGGGGGGGATATGTTCACAAACCAGAACCTATGGTAAATAACGAGACGATTTTTTGTAGGGGCAGCCTTTATGCCTGCCCAGACTGTACGGCACTCGTTGCCGTAC